>NZ_JBFUGW010000152.1:0-15517 GCF_056402735.1 Rhizobacter sp. P3_C12 | reverse complement strand
GCGCGAGGCTGCGCACCTCGCCGGCCACCACCGCGAAGCCGCGGCCCTGCTCGCCGGCGCGCGCCGCTTCCACCGCGGCGTTCAGCGCGAGGATGTTGGTCTGGAACGCGATGCCGTCGATCACCGAGATGATCGAGGCGATGCGGTCGCTCGACTGCTGGATCTCCTGCATCGTCTTGACCACGTCGCCCACCACCTGCTGGCCGCGGCCGGCCGCCTGGCGGGCGCTGCGCGAGATCTCCTCGACGCGGTTCACGGTGCCGGCGCTGTCCTTCACGGTGGCCGACATCGTCTCCATCGACGACGCCGTCTCCTCCAGGCTGGCCGCCTGCCGCTCGGTGCGGTCCGACAGCGACAGGTTGCCCTGCGCGATCTCCGACGCCGCGCTGTACACCGAATCGCTCGAATTGCGGATGTCGCCGACGGCGGTGCGCAGGTTGTCCTGCATCTGCGCGAGGGCCGCCATCAGCTGGCCCATCTCGTCCTTGCGCTCGCTGTCGACGCGGCCCGACAGGTCGCCACCGGCGATGCGCTGCAAGGCGGCCATGCCGCTGCGCATCGGGCGCACGACGCTGGTCGTCAGGCCCCAGGCCAGCAGGCTGCCGAGTGCCAGCGCGATCGCGCCGCCGACGGCCATCGCGGTGCGCGAACGCTGGTTGCCGGCGCTCGCCGCCACGATGCGCGCATCGGCATCGTCGCGGATCACCTTGGTGAGTTCGGCGGCCGCCTTGCTCAGCGTCGTGAAGTTGGCGAGCGTCTCGCCTTCGAGCAGCTTCTTGACCTTCTGGAAGCGCTCGGCGTCGTCGGTGCTGGCCAGCAGCCGTTCGATCTCGGCCGAGCTCGCGTCGTAGGATTTGAGCGCACCGTCCACCGGCGCCAGCTGCGGCTCGATCGCATCGGCCCGCGGCAGGCTGCGCAGCAGCTGGATCTGCTCGACGAAGCGCGCATGGTGCTTCTTGAAGGCGTCGGCCTGCGTCGCCCGCTCGGCTTCGCTCCAGCGCGTGGCCAGCAGTTCCTGCGCGCCGCGCATGCCGCGCGCCGCCGTGCCGAGCTCGGACACGCCGTTCATCGCCGGCATCGTCATGCCCGCCAGGTCGTCGAAGCGGCCCTGCAGCTGCGACATCTCGAAGAAGCTCTGGCCGATCGTGGCGCACGAGAGCAGCAGCACGCTGGCGAACCCGAGGGCGAGGCGCACGCCGATGCGGACATCCTGGAGCAGTTTCATGGGTCCCATCCTTGTTCTGATCCAGGGGAATATCGACCTTCCGTCCCGGATCCTGAACGGAAATCCCCCAGGGTTTTCCTGCCACACTCACACCATGCTGACCGTGAACAAACTCCTTGCGCAGGGCCATGGATTGGCCCCTGCCCTCGTCAAACGCGCCGCATCCGTCGAACTCGACTGGGACGTGCGCCAGAAGAGCCGCTTCGATGCCACCGACTCGCAGGGCCGCACGCTCGGCGTGTTCCTGCCGCGCGGCACCGCGGTGCGCGGCGGCGACGTGCTGGTGGCCGAAGACGGCTCGCTGATCCGCGTGGTCGCGGCGCCGCAGCCGGTGCTGGTCGTGACGCACTGCACGCAGCACGGCACGCCGTTCGACCTGCTGCGCGCCGCCTACCACCTGGGCAACCGGCATGTGCAGCTCGAGCTGAAGCCCGATCACCTGAAGCTCGAACCCGACCACGTGCTGGCCGACATGCTGCGGCAGATGCACCTGATCGTGAACGAGGCCTCGGCGGCGTTCGAGCCGGAGGGCGGCGCGTATGCGGCCGGTGCGCACGCGCATCACGGGCACGACCACGACGATCACGACCACGGGCACGAGGGCCATGACCACGGGCACGGGCACGATCACCACGGTCACGACCACCACGGCCACTGACACCGATGCCCCGCGTCCGCCGCGCCCCCACCCCGACCAGCGCCGCCTCGCTGCTGCAACTGATGTGGCTGGCCTCGCCGGCGCTGCCGGTCGGCGGCTTCAGCTACTCCGAAGGGCTGGAGTCGGGGGTCGATGCCGGCCTCGTCACCACCGAGGCGCAGACCGCCGCCTGGCTGCTCGACCAGCTGCGCCTGGGCTTGGCCCGCAGCGACCTGCCGCTCGCCGCCAAGGCTTTCGCGGCGTGGCAGCGTGACGACCGCGACGCGATCCGCGAGCTGAACGACTGGGTCGTGCAGACCCGCGAGAGCAGCGAGATGCGCCTGCAGGCCGAACAGATGGGCCGCTCGCTGCTCGAGTGGCTGAAGAACCGCGGCCTCGCCGACGAGCGCCTCGCGGTGCTGGCCGCCCTGAAGCCGGCACCGACCTGGCCGGTGGCGTTCGCACTGGCCGCCGCGCAGACCGGCGCGCCGCTGCGCGATGCGCTGCTGAGCCTGTGCTTCGGCTGGGCCGAGAACATGGTGCAGGCCGCGCTCAAATCCGTACCGCTCGGCCAGAACGCCGGCCAGCGCGTGCTGGCCGCCCTGGCCGACGCGATGCCCGCGGCCGTCGACCGCGCGATCGCGGCCACCCACGCCGAGCGCCAGGCCTTCACGCCGATGCTGGCGATCCTGTCGGCACGCCACGAGGCGCAGTACTCGCGGCTGTTCCGCTCCTGACGATGATCCACGTCCTGCTGGTCGATGACGACCTCGATCTGCGCCAGCTCGTCAGCGACTACCTGCAGCGCTACGGCATGCGGGTGAGCGCGGTGGCCGATGCCGCGAGCCTGCGGCGCGTGCTGCGCGCGGGGCTGGGCGGCCCCGACCCGTACAAGGTGCTGCTGCTCGACCTGATGCTGCCCGACGGCAACGGGCTCGACCTGTTCCGCTGGGTGCGCGAGATCGCGCCGCTGCCGGTGATCATGCTGACCGCGCAGGGCGACCCGGCGAGCCGCGTCGTCGGCCTCGAGCTCGGCGCCGACGACTACCTGCCCAAGCCGTTCGAGCCGCGCGAGCTGGTGGCGCGCATCCATGCGGTGCTGCGCCGCGCCGGCGCCGCACCGGTCGCCGCGCCGACGGCCACCGTGCTGCAGTTCGCCGGCTGGACCTTCGACCGGCTGCGCCGCCAGCTGACCTCGCCGCAGCAGGTGGTGGTGGCGCTGTCGTCGGCCGAGTTCCGGCTGCTGTCGGCCTTCGTCGACCACCCGAACCGCGTGCTGAGCCGCGACCAGCTGCTCGACCTCACGCGCGCCCCCGGCGCCGAGGTGACCGACCGCAGCATCGACCTGACGGTGTCGCGGCTGCGCCAGAAGCTCGACGAGCCGAACCTGATCCGCACCGTGCGCGGCGAGGGCTACCTGTTCAACGGCAGCGACGGCGAGGCGCGCGCTTGAGCCTGCTGCAGCGACTGCGCCGGCTGTTCAGCCACACGCCGTTCAGCGACACGCTGTTCAAGCGCCTGATGCTGCTGATGTGGGTCGCGCTGGTGGCCAGTCACTTCCTCAGCTTCGCGGCGGTGCGCAGCGTGGCCGACGGGCTGGGCAACGGCCCGCCGATGGGTTCGCCCGCGCCCGGACGCGACGGCATGGGCGTGCCGCCGCTGTCGTCGCTGCCGCCCGGCCTGCTGCCCGAGGGCGGCCCGGGCGGACCGCCTCCCCCGCTGCAACCCGGGCGAGCATCGGGCGGCACGCCGCCGATGCGCTCGCTGTGGCTCGACTACCTGGTGCGCTTCCTCGTGATCGGCGGGGCCGCCTGGTGGGGCGCGCAGTGGCTGTCGCAGCCGATGCGCCGGCTGGCCGATGCGTCGCGCGCGCTCGGCCAGGCGATCGCGCAACGCCGCCCGGCGCCGGCGCTCGACGAGCAGGCGGGCACGCGCGAGGTGCGCCAGGCCGCGCAGGTGTTCAACACGATGGCGCAGCGCCTGCACGAGCAGTTCGGCGCGCAGGGCCTGCTGATGGCCGCGATCTCGCACGACCTGCGCACGCCGCTGGCCCGGCTGCGCCTGCGGCTCGAGACGATGGAGCCGGGGGCGCAGACCGAACGCTGCATCGCCGACCTGCAGGAGATGGACGCGCTGATCGGCAGCGTCCTGGCCATGYTGCGCGACCAGCATGCGCCGCAGGCGCGCCAGCGCGTCGACCTGCGCGCCCTGCTGCAGGCCCAGGTCGACGACCGGGTCGAGCAGGGGCTGGCGGTGCGCCTGGCCGACGACAGCGGCGGCGAGGCCGTCGTGCTGGCGCAGAGCGAAGCCCTCGGCCGCATCCTCGGCAACCTGATCGGCAACGCGCTGCGCCATGCCGGTTCGGCCGAGCTGAGCCTGCGCGGCCATCCCCGCGAGTTGGAGCTTTACATCGACGACCACGGCCCCGGCATCCCCGAGGACCAGCTGGAGACGGTGTTCCGCCCGTTCTACCGGGTCGACATTGCGCGCGGCCGCGGTGCCGCCAGCGGCGGTGGCACCGGGCTGGGCCTCTACATCGCACGCGACCTGGCCGAACGGCTGGGGGGCCAACTGACATTGTCGAACCGGCCCGAAGGCGGCTTGCGGGCCCGGTTGCTGCTGCCACGCGCCTGATCGCCCCGCGGGCACAGCGCAGACACAGTTCAAATGGACCGTGTCCAAGTTGATACAAAGCAACGATATTTGCGACACCGTCGGCGACCAGCATCGGCAGCCTCACAGCCACTGCTTCGCCAACACCATGTCCGACACCCTTCGCCACCACGCCCTCGACCACGAGCAGCCCTCATGCGACCCCCACGGGCCTCTTCACCAGCACGAGCACGACCTCGGCCTCGTCCACGACCTGCAGGTGATGCAGCGCCGGCGCGCGCTGACCTGGCTGGCCGGTGTCGGCGCGGTGTCCGCGGTGTCGTCACTGCTCGGTTGCGGTGGTGGCGGCAGTTCCTCCACGGCCGATACCAGCAGTTCCTCGGGATCCGGCAGCTCCGGTGGATCTTCCGGTTCCAGCAGCAGCACCTGCTCGGTCATCCCGGAGGAGACCGCCGGTCCCTACCCCGGCGATGGCTCGAACACCGCGAACGGCAGCGTCGCCAATGTTCTGGGCGTGAGCGGCATCGTGCGCAGCGACATCCGGTCGAGCCTCCCCAGCAGCCTGGGCTCGGCAGAGGGCGTCACGCTGACCGTCACGCTGACGCTGGTCGACACGAACACCAGTTGCGCCGACCTCTCCGGCCATGCGATCTACCTGTGGCACTGCGACCGGGAGGGGCGCTACTCGATGTACTCGTCGGGAGTCACCAACCAGAACTATCTGCGCGGTGTGCAGGAGACCGATGCCAACGGGCAGGTCACGTTCACCACCGTGTTCCCCGGCTGCTACGCCGGCCGCATGCCGCACATCCACTTCGAGGTGTACCGCAGCCTGGCCACCGCCACCTCGTCGACCAGCAAGATCAAGACCTCGCAGATGGCGTTCCCGGTCGCCGATTGCAGCACCGTCTACAGCACCGCCAGCGGCTACAGCGCGAGCGTGAGCAACCTGAACCAGATGAGCTTCGCGACCGACAACGTGTTCAGCGACGGCGTCACGCTGCAGATGGCAGCGCTGAGCGGCAGCGTCGCGGCCGGCTACACCGCCGCGCTGACCGTGGGCATCGCGGCCTGAGACCCTTTTTTTGACGAAGGAGACAGCGACATGACGACCTTGAACCGCACCCTCGCCGCCGCCGCGGCCACCCTGCTGCTGGCGCTGCCGCTGGCAGGCACCGCCGCCGACCCGGCCCCATCGCAAGGCGGCAAGCCGCCGGCACCGCCGCCCGAGGCGATCGCCGCGTGCAACGGCAAGGCCGAAGGCGCCACCGCGAGCTTCGCCGGCCGCAACGGCGAGACCATCTCGGGCACCTGCCAGAAGATCGGCGACGTGCTCGCACTGCGCCCGGCCGGCGGCCCGCCAGGGGGTGGACAGGGCGGCGGGCAAGGCGGCAAGCCGCCGGCCAAGAAGGGCTGAGCACGCAGCCGGCACTACACTCGGTTCGCCCTGATTCCCCGGGCGAACCGAGCACCCCATGAGCGCCGCACTGCACACCATCCCCCACCGCACCAAGAAACTGCCACCGCTGCGCGTGGGCGTGGGCGGGCCGGTCGGCTCCGGCAAGACCACGCTGGTCGAGATGCTGTGCAAGACGATGCGCGAGCGCTACGACCTCGTGGTCGTCACGAACGACATCTACACGAAGGAAGACCAGCGCCTGCTGACAGTGGCCGGCGCGCTGGAGGCCGAACGCATCATGGGCGTCGAGACCGGCGGCTGCCCGCACACCGCGATCCGCGAGGATGCATCGATCAACCTGGAGGCGGTCGACCGCATGCTCGGCAAGTTCCCCGACGCCGACATCGTGTTCATCGAATCCGGCGGCGACAACCTCGCCGCCACCTTCAGCCCCGAGCTGAGCGACCTGACGATCTACGTGATCGACGTCGCGGCCGGCGAGAAGATCCCGCGCAAGGGCGGCCCCGGCATCACGAAGAGCGACCTGTTCGTGATCAACAAGACCGACCTCGCGCCGCACGTCGGTGCCGATCTGTCGGTGATGGAGGCCGACACGAAGCGCATGCGGCCGAACCGGCCCTACGTGATGAGCAACCTGAAGACGAACGCCGGTCTCGCCGAGGTGGTGGCCTTCATCGAGAAGAAGGGGATGCTGGTCTGAGGCGCCGCCGTCTCAGGGCACGCTAGCGCAGGTTGAGCGTGCTCTGCAGCGCGCGCACCGCACCGGCGCCGATCGACGCGCCGAAGCGCTTGGCCAGCCGCTCGGCGACGTTGTCGCGCGGCGTGTAGTCGATCACCTCCTCGGCCTTCACGACCTCGCGCGCCACCATGTCGAGGTTGCCCAGGTGGTCGATCAGGCCCATCTCGAGCGCCTGCTGGCCGTTCCAGAACAGGCCGCTGAAGGTGTCCGGCCCGATCTTCAGCCGCTTGCCGCGGCCTTCCTTGACGACGCCGATGAACTGCTGGTGGATCTGGTCGAGCATCGCCTGCGTGTAGGCGCGCTGCTTCTCGCTGACCGGCGAGAATGGGTCGCCGATGCCCTTGTTCTCGCCCGCGGTCTGCAGGCGGCGCTCGACACCCAGCTTCTCCATCGCGCCGGTGAAGCCGAAGCCGTCCATCAGCACGCCAATCGAGCCGACGATCGAGGCCTTGTCGGCATAGATCTCGTCGGCCGCGACCGCGATGTAGTAAGCGCCCGAGGCGCAGGTCTCCTCGACCACCGCGTACACCTTCTTCTGGTGCTTGGCCTTCAGCCGGCGGATCTCGTCGTTGATGATGCCGGCCTGCACCGGGCTGCCGCCCGGCGAGTTGATGCGCAGCACGATGGCCTGGGCGCCCTCGTCCTCGAACGCGTTCTTCAGCGCGCCGACCAGCAGCTCGGCGCTCGCCTCGGTGTCGGACGCGATCTCGCCGCGCACCTCGATCAGCGCGGTGTGCGGCCCGCTCGGCGTGGCCGCGTGGTTGCGCGCCGTCAGCAGCGCCCACGCGATGACCGCGAACACCAGCAGCCAGCTCCAGCGGAAGAACAGCTTCCAGCGGCGGTCGCTGCGGCGGTCCTTGAAGAAGGCGCGGGCCAGTTCCTCGACGGTTTCCTCGACCGATGGCTTGGCGGGGGCGGCGGCCACCACGGGGGCGGGTGCAGGCGGGGGAACAGGCGCGGCAGCGTCGGGCGAGGGCAACTCGTCGTGCGGATTCATGCAGGGCTTTCGGCGGCCTTCGTTCAGTCTTCGAAGGCGGGTTGGATGTCGCGCGAAGGATACCAATAGACCTCGCCGGCCTCTTCCTCGACGCGCAATTCGGTCAGCTTGCCGCGGCCGCACGGCCCGGCGACGCAGCGGCCGTTCAGCGGGTCGTAGGCCGCACCGTGGATCGAGCACAGGATGAATTCGCGGCCGCTGTCGAGGAACTCGCCGGGCTGCCAGTCCATCTCGGCCGGCACGTGCGCGCAGCGGTTCAGGTAGGCGACGACGCGGCCCTCGAAGCGCAGCGCGAAGGCGCGCGTCGGCTCGCGGTATTGCAGCACGTCGAACACCAGCGCCTGGCCCTTCTCAGGCAGTTGCGCCGCGGCGCACAGGTGGCGCCGCGCGGCCGGCTCGGGCATCAGCGGCGGCAGGCGTGACGGTGGCAGCACCGGCTCAGCCATGGTGGCCCAGCCACTCGCCCAGTTCGGGCACCGAATGCGCGACGAAGCGCGGCGCGTAGCTGTCGAAGGCGGCCGGTTCGTGCGCCCCGTAGCTGACGCCGATGCAGGCCACGCCGGCATTCACCGCCATCTGCAGGTCGTGCGTGGTGTCGCCGATCATCAGCGTGCGCTCGGGCGCGACGTCCAGCTCGGCCATCAGCTCGAACAGCATCTGCGGGTTCGGCTTGGATGCGGTTTCGTCGGCGGTGCGGGTGGCATCGAAATGGCGGGCCAGGTCGGCCGTGCGCAGCGCCTCGTCGAGCCCGCGGCGCGATTTGCCGGTGGCCACGCTCAACCAGTGGTTGCGCGCCTTCAGCGCGGCCAGCATCTCCAGCGTGCCGGGGAACAGCACGATCTCGTGCTGGCGCGCGAAGTAGTGGTGGCGGTAGCGGTCGGCGAGCGCCGGGTACAGCTCGCGGCTGAGGCCCGGCGCGGCATGCTGCAGCGCCTCGGCCAGCCCGAGGCCGATCACGTAGCTCGCATCCTTGTCGCTCGGCACCACGGTGCCCACGTCGGCGCAGGCGGCCTGGATGCAGCGCGCGATCAGCGTGGTCGAGTCGAACAGCGTGCCGTCCCAGTCGAAGGCGATCAGGTCGAACTGGCGAGGGCGGGTCATGACGGCAGGCTCTGGAGGAATGCACTGCATTCTGCCGGCAATGGCGCCTCGAGTTCGATGGCCTCGCCGCTCGCGGGGTGCTCGAAGCGCAGCCGCCGCGCATGCAGGAACATGCGCTCGAAGCGCGCACCCTGCACCGCCTCGCCGCGCGCCAGGGCCTTGTTGACCGCGAAATCGCCGTACTTCTCGTCGCCGGCGATCGGGTGGCCCTCGTGCGCCAGGTGCACGCGGATCTGGTGCGTGCGGCCGGTCTTGATCGTCACGTCGAGCAGCGTGAAGCCGGCGTAGGCCTGCGCGATGCGCACCAGCGTGATCGAGCGGCGGCCGTCCTCGTTGTCCTCGTCGACGGCGCGCACGCGGCGCTCGCCTTCGCCGGTCAGGAACTTGTGCAGCGCCACGTCGATGACCTTGCGCGAGGCCGGCCAGGCACCGATCACCAGCGCCGCATAGGTCTTGCCGGTCTCGCGGCTGCGGAACTGCTCCTGCAGCGCGACCAGCGCCGAGCGCTTCTTCGCGATCAGCAGCAGGCCGGAGGTTTCCTTGTCGAGCCGGTGCACCAGCTCGAGGAAGCGCGCCGTCGGCCGCGCCTGGCGCAGCTGCTCGATGACGCCGGAGCTGACACCGCTGCCGCCGTGCACCGCAACGCCGGCCGGCTTGTTCAGCGCGATCAGGTGCTCGTCCTCGAACACCACGGGGAACTCGCGCGCCGGCGCGGGCGGCACCGCCGACGGGTCGGCCATGCGCACCGGCGGCACGCGCACCCGATCACCGATCGCCAGCCGCGTGTCGGCGGCGGCACGCCCCTTGTTGACGCGCACCTCGCCCGAACGGATCACGCGGTAGACGTGGGTCTTGGGCACGCCCTTCAGCAGCTTGATCAGGAAGTTGTCGAGCCGCTGGCCCTCGGAGCCTTCATCGATCTCGACCGTCTGGACGGCCGGCGCAGCCGCCTCGGCCGGCCCCCTCACCGCGGTGCTTGCCGGCCGACCTGCTTTGGCCCCTATAATGCGTTGCACCACGTTGTTGTCGTAAGTGTTTGATTTTTCTGAGTTTAACGTCGATGGCGTTGAACCGGCACGAACGACGGCGGTGGTGGTCGGGCCCGAGGGTCCGGCCAACAGGTGATGCAACATGCCCKGCTCGCGGTAGGCCCCGTCCCCATGCGACGAGGCGGCACGCAGCCCGGCATGGCAGAGAAACAAAGAACGAACCCCTGTCAAAAAGGTTTCCAGGCAGGAGACATCGAAGCGGGGTCCTCGCCTACCGGCGGCGACCCTGGGTCTTCAGCCTCCTGCCCGCGCCCAGCAGTCATTGCGGAACATGTTCCCGGCTCCCACCCCCCACCACTGCCCACCGTGTGCCTTGCGCGCCGTACCCCGGCCTCGTGCCTGCGGGTTTGCGCTGGCCGGCCGTGCCGGGGTCGAGCCTCGAACACCGGCCTCGTGCCCCGCAGCGCCCGCTGTCTCGCATGCGCCAACGCTGCCTGACCGGCCGATCCACTGATCGATCCCGCGTCAACGCAGTCCAGGGCGATTCCTTCCGGTTCATCCACGTTTCTCGTGCATCGATGAGTCGCCCCTGAAGTTTCAGAGGCGGCATGTTGAGTGGCTGCCACTCGCGCACAACACGGCGCGGTGGCGGCGAAGGAGCGCACATGAAACGCATGCTGATCAATGCGACGCAGCCCGAAGAGCGTCGCCTCGCGATCGTCGACGGCCAGAAGCTGCTGGATTTCGAGACCGAGATCGAAGGCCGCGAGCAACGCAAGGGCAACATCTACAAGGCCGTCGTCACGCGCGTCGAGCCCTCGCTCGAAGCCTGCTTCGTCGACTACGGCGAAGACCGCCACGGCTTCCTGCCGTTCAAGGAAATCTCGAAGAACTACTTCCGCGACGGCGCTGACGTGCGCAACGCGCGCATCCAGGACGCCATCCGCGAAGGCGACCAGCTGCTGGTCCAGGTCGAGAAGGAAGAGCGTGGCAACAAGGGCGCTGCCCTCACCACCTTCGTCTCGCTGGCCGGTCGCTACCTGGTGCTGATGCCCAACAACCCGCGCGGCGGTGGCGTGAGCCGGCGCATCGAGGGCGAGGATCGCGAGGAGCTGAAGGAAAACCTCGACCAGCTCGAGTACCCGAAGGGCATGAGCCTGATCGCCCGCACCGCCGGCATCGGCCGCAGCGCCGCCGAGCTGCAGTGGGACCTGAACTACATGCTGAAGCTGTGGACCGCCATCGACGGCGCTTCGCAGGGCGGCAAGGGTGCGTTCCTGATCTACCAGGAGTCGTCGCTCGTGATCCGCGCGATCCGCGACTACTTCACGTCGGATGTCGGCGAGATCCTGATCGACACCGACGACATCTACGACCAGGCGATGCAGTTCATGAACCACGTGATGCCGGAATCGGCCGCACGTGTGAAACGCTATCGCGACGACGCCCCGCTGTTCTCGCGCTTCCAGATCGAGCACCAGATCGAGACCGCGTTCTCGCGCACGGTGAACCTGCCGTCGGGCGGCGCGATCGTGATCGACCACACCGAGGCGCTGGTCTCGGTCGACGTGAACTCGGCCCGCTCCACGCGCGGCAGCGACATCGAGGAAACCGCGACCCGCACCAACCTGGAAGCCGCCGACGAGATCGCGCGCCAGATGCGGCTGCGCGACCTGGGCGGCCTGATCGTCGTCGACTTCATCGACATGGAAGAGTCGAAGAACCGCCGCGAGGTCGAGACCCGGCTGCGCGACGCGCTGCGCCAGGACCGCGCCCGCGTGCAGTTCAGCTCGATCAGCAAGTTCGGCCTGCTCGAGCTCTCGCGCCAGCGCCTGCGCCCGGCGCTGAGCGAAGGCAGCCACATCACCTGCCCGCGCTGCAACGGCACCGGCCACATCCGCGACACCGAATCCAGCGCGCTGCAGATCCTGCGCATGGTCCAGGAAGAGTCGATGAAGGACAACACCGCCGCCGTGCATGTGCAGGTGCCGGTGGAGGTGACCTCGTTCCTGCTGAACGAGAAGCGCACCGAGATCACGAAGATCGAGCTGAAGCAGCGCATCACCGTGCTGCTGGTGCCGAACAAGCACCTGGACACGCCGAACTACAAGCTCGAGCGCCTGCGCCACGACGACCCGCGCCTGGAGAACCTGCAGGTCAGCTACTCGATGATCGAGGAGCCGGACGACGAGGTCGGCATCACGCGCCGCGAGAAGGCCAAGGCCAAGCAGGAGCCGGTGATCAAGGGCATCCTGCCCGAAACGCCCGCGCCGATCGTGCCGCCGAAGCCGGCACCCGCGCCGGTCGTGGCCCCGGTGGCGGTGGCCCCTGCGCCGGCACCGGTGGCGGCGCCCGCGCCGGCCGGCGGTGGCTTCTTCGGCTGGGTCAAGCGCCTGTTCGGCGGCGGCGAGCCGGAAGCGGCACCGGCCGTCAAGGCGCCTGCAGCGGCGACCGGCGATGCCGGCGCGAAGCGCGACGGCCGTGGTGAACGTGGCGATCGCGGCACGGGCCGTGGCGGCCGCGGTGACCGTGACGGCAAGCGCGATGGCCGCCGCGGTGAGCGCGGTGGAGATCGGGGTCGCGGTGAAGGCCGCGGCGAGGGTCGTCCGGAAGGCGGCCGTGGGGAAGGTCGCGGTGAAGGTCGCAACGAAGCCCGCACCGAGGGCCGCCCGGAAGGCCGTGGCGATCGCCCGGAACGTGGCGAGCGCGGCGAACGGGGTGGTGAGCGCGGTGGCCGCCGCAACGAGCGCAGCGAGCGTGTCGAGGAAGTGGCGAACACGGAAGCCGGCGCCGCAGCGGTCGCGCCGCGCACGGACGAGCGTCCGCCGCGTGGTGAAGGACGTGGGGAAGGCCGAGGCGAAGGTCGCGGAGAAGCGCGCGGTGAAGGCCGTGGCGGCCGCGGTCCGCGCCCCGAGCGCGAGCGTCGTCCGGCCGATGCGCCGGTCGACGGTGCGGTGGCAGGCGCAGCAGCACCGGTGCAAGCGTTCAGCGACACCGTGCCCAGCCCCGATGCAGAAGGCGGCGAAGCGCGTGAAGGCGGCCGTCGCCGTCGCCGTGGCCGCGGTGGCCGCGACCGCGACGACGCCCGCAATGGCGAAGCCGTCGTGAACGAGAACGGCGAGCAGGTCGCGAACGCATCGGGTGACGACACGGCTCGCGCCGAGTTGCCGGCGGACGCTGCCGGCCCGCAGGGCGAGTCCGTCGAGTCGGCCGACGCACCGGAGGGCGGCAACGCCACGCCGGAAGGCGGCGAGCGCGATGGGCGCCGCCGGGGTCGCGGCCGCGATCGTCAACGCCGTGAGCGACGCGACGAGACCGACGGCAGCGCACCGCCGGCCGAAGGCGCCGAACCCGGTGCCGCGGGCGACAGCCCGGCCGCTGCGGTGGCCGAGCCGGCGTACCGCTCCGAGATCGCCGAGGCACCTGCCTACACGCCGCCTGCGTACTCACCGCCTGCCTACACGCCGCCGGTCCAGGCGCCCGTCGTCGAAGCACCGATCCCCGCACCCGTGGTGGCCCAGGCCCCCGCAGTGACAGCACCGGTTGCAACGCTGGTCGCGGCACCCGTGGCCGCGCCGGTCGAGCGCTTCGTGCTGCCGCTGTCCGACCTGCAGTCGGTCGCGCAGACCGCTGGCCTCGAATGGGTCAACTCGGATGCCGACAAGATCCGGGCCGTGCAGGAGGCGATGGCCCGCGAGCCGAAGCCGATCCACGTGCCGCGCGAGCCCCGCCCGCCGGTCGCGATCGATGAAGGCCCGCTGGTGCTGGTCGAGACGCGCAAGGACCTGTCGCAGGTCAAGCTGCCGTTCGAATCGGAGTCCGGCAAGCCGGCGGCCTGATCCTGCGTTTCTGACAGCGCGCGGCAACGCGACGACGGCGCCTTCGGGCGCCGTTTTTCATGGTGCGCGGCAAATCGTCAGCGTGATGCCGGCCGCTCGACGAGCACTATTGAAGCGCCGCGGTCAGGGCAGCCGTTCGAGCGCGTTCTGGTAGGTCGGCTGGTGCATCAGCTCGTCCCACGGCAGCGGCGAGGTCTGCGGCAACAGTTCCAGGCGGCGTGTCTCGCTGTTCGCATCGGCCTGCCAGCGGCCCTGCGCGAGCGCCTGTGCCAGTCCGTCGAGCAGCGCATCCACGGGCCGTCCGTTGTCGACCTTCGACTGGTTGCACAGCAGCACCAGGTCGCAGCCGGCGTTCAGCGCCGCGATGCCGGCCTCGACCGCAGTGCCGGCGACGCGGGCGCCTTCCATGCTCAGGTCGTCGCAGCAGATGGCGCCGGTGTAGCCGAGCTGGCCGCGCAGGATCTCCTTCAGCCAGCGCGACGAGAAACCAGCCGRCACCGCATCGACCTGCGGGAAGGTCACGTGCGCCGGCATCACGCAGGTCAGCGTGGTCGACAGCCAGTCGTAGGGTTTCGCATCTTCATCGAGGATCTGCTGCAGCGTGCGGTCGTCGACGGCCCGCGCGACATGCGAATCGGCCACCGCATAGCCGTGCGCCGGAAAGTGCTTGCCGCAGTTGGCCATGCCGGCGCGCAGCAGGCCGGTCGACAGCGCCTGCGCGAGGAGGGCGACGACCCGCGGGTCGCGGTGGAACGCCCGGTCGCCGACGACCTCGCTGCGGCCATGGTCGAGGTCGACCACCGGCGTGTAGCTCAGCTCGACGCCGCAGGCGCGCAGCTCGGTGCCCAGCACGTAGCCGGCCGAGGTGGCCGCATCGACGGCGCGCATCGCGTCGCGCATCCACAGCGCGCCGAACTCGCGCATCGCGGGCAGGTGCGTGAAGCCGTCGGTGCGGAAGCGCTGCACGCGGCCGCCCTCGTGGTCGACGGTGATCAGCACGTCGGGGCGGATCGCCTTCACCTCGGCGGTCAGCTCGGTCAGGTGGCGGCGGTCGACCCAGTTGCGGGTGAACAGGATCAGCCCGCCGGTCAGCGGGTGGCGCAGCCGGCGCCGGTCGTCATCGGTCAGGGCCGTGCCGGCGATGTCGAGGATCACCGGTGCGTGTTCGCTCATGCTGTCTCTCTTCGCATTCAGGGTTGCTGGGTTTCGACGACCACGAAGCTCGCCGCGTAGTCGCTCTCGTCGGTGACGCTGACGTGGGCGACCAGGTGCCGCGCCTTGAACCATTCGGCCAGTTCGCCGTGCAGCACGATCTCGGGCTTGCCGCTCGGCAGGTTGACGATCTCGCAGGCGCGCCAGGTCATCGGCATGCGCATGCCGCGGCCGATGGCCTTCGAGAACGCCTCCTTGGCCGAGAAGCGGGTCGCCAGGTAGCTGATGCCGCGCGCTTCGACGCGGGCGCGCCGCGCGTGGAACACCGCCAGCTCCTGCGGGCCGAGCACCTTGGCCGCGAAGCGCTCGCCGCGCCGCTCGAGCGTCGCCGCGATGCGGCGCACGTCGCAGATGTCGGTGCCGATGCCGTAGATCACCGCGCGGCCGCCCGCTGGATGCAGCGCTGGTAGTCGCGCACCGTCTCGACCAGGCCGAGCTCGAGCGCATCGGCCACCAGCGCATGGCCGATCGACACCTCCTGCACGCCGGGCACGGCCCGCAGGAAATCGGTCAGGTTGTCGCGGTTCAGGTCGTGGCCGGCGTTGACGCCCAGGCCGGCGCGCAAGGCCGCCTCGGCGCTCGCGGTGAAGCCGGCCAGCACCGCCGCGCCGGCCGGCGTGCCGTGCGCGCTCGCGAAGGTCTCGGTGTAGAGCTCGACGCGGTCGGCGCCGGCCGCGCGCGCCGCCGCCATCGCCTGCGGCTCGGGATCCATGAAGAGGCTCACGCGCACGCCCATCGCATGCAC
>NZ_JBFUGW010000151.1:0-15545 GCF_056402735.1 Rhizobacter sp. P3_C12 | reverse complement strand
GTGTGTCAGGTGGCGAAGGGGGCGACGACAGGGCAGGCAACAAAAAAGCCGCGCGGTTGCCCGAGCGGCTTGATGTTTGGCTGTCTGGATTCACAACTCACAGGCATGGCCCATTATGCACATCCGCGATGACACCTCAACACAACTCCCGTCATCGTGGATTTGCCGGACCAGCCGGCCTGCTTCAGGCCGCCTTCTTCAGGCCCTTGACGGCCTTCAGGATCTCGTCGACGTGCCCCGCGACCTTGATGCCGCGCCATTCGGCCCGCAACACGCCTTCACCGTCGATCAGGAAGGTGCTGCGCTCGATGCCCTTGACCTTCTTGCCGTACATGATCTTGTTCTTGACGACGCCGAACATGTGGCACAGCTTCTCTTCGGTGTCGGCGATCAGCTCGAACGGCAGCTCGAGGTTCTGCTTGAACTTGTCGTGCGAGCTCATGTTGTCGCGCGAGACGCCAAAAACCACCGCCCCGGCCTTGACGAAATCCTTGTGCCGATCGCGGAACTGCATGGCCTCGGTGGTACAACCGGGCGTGTTGTCCTTCGGGTAGAAGTAAAGAACGACGATCTGCCCCGCGAAGGCGGCGGGCGTGAACTTCACGCCACCGGTTGCGAGCGCTTCAAATTCCGGGAGGGGTTTGTTGAGGGCTGGCGTCATGAAGAATTCTGGGGAGTTGCGCCGCGGGAGGCGTAGCCGTAGATTATAAGGCCACGGCCATGGCGCTCTGGCCGGGTATCAGCTGCCCAGCAGCAGGCCGACCACCGCGCGGCGTCCTTCGGAGACCAGCACGTTGTAGGTGCGGCAGGCCGCCGCGGTGTCCATCGTCTCGATGCCGATGCGCCGCTCGATCAGCGGGCGCAGCCAGGCGGGCGACGGGAAGCGGATGCGCTCGCCGCTGCCGAAGATCACCAGCTCGGGCGACAGCGCCGCGATCACGCCGAAGTGCTCGGCGGTGAGTTCGTCGAAGCGCTCCACGTTCCATTCCACGACCTCGCCCTGCCACGGCACGACGATGCTGCGCCGGTGCACGAGGCCGTTGATCGAGACGGCCCCGGGGATCAGGCCGGAGATGGCATTGACGCCTTCGATGCGATCGGGTTGGAGTTTCATGGGCGGTTCGAGCTGTCGGATGCGTGGGGGCGAGGTCAACGAATTCTTTCACATGGTGTATCCGATATCTGAAATCAAGATGTCGGCATCTTCGCCGCAGATGGTGCAGCCCGCGCTTTTCCGTTACCAAGGGGTCGTCACCCACAACCTCCCAAAGGAAGGGCTTCTTCAAATGTCGATGGACATGCATGGCGTCTTTGCGTCGCTGGTGCGAGGCGTGCACCAGCGCCTTGGTCTGATGCTTCCGGCCGGCTGGGTCGTCGAGGAAGGAATGGCTGCTCGTTCCGAGGTCGAGCTGGACGGCGTCAGCTTCTCGTTGTTGTACGACCCGCTGGTCGATCCACGGCGCATGCGCATGCAATGCGACCTCGGGGATCCGGGTGCCCCGGCCGCGCCGAGGTTGGAGGACGTGCTGACACGGATGCTGGAGTTGAACTTCGTGTTGATGCTGCAGCAGCGAGGCACTACCTTGGGCATCGATCCGGATTCCGGCCGTGCGGTGTGTGTCATCGACGGTGATCTCGGAGCCATCCAGGCCGACGCTGTCGTGCGCAGCTTGCGAGCGGCGACCGAACTCGCTTTGCATTGGCGACACCACGGATTGCTGGACGACGGCGCCCGGGGTGGGGCCGGACCGCAGCAGGCAAGACCTGCCGATCTGCCTATGCATCAGCGCATCTGAACGACGGAGGGCACCATGCAGGCACCGAGCAGAACTGTCGCCCAAGGGCACAGGGCATCTTCTCCTCCGCTTTCCGCCGACTCCGCCTTCAAGGAGCAGTTGGTGGGCAACACCGGCTCGAAGCGCTACCTGGAGCAAGAAGCCGCACATTGGGGGCGGCTCCTCAGCCTGATGGAGGGGCGGTGCGTGCCCGATTCAGCGGTCGTTGGCAGGAAAGACGTCGCGAAGGGCCATGGCCTGCCGGGACTCGCGGGAAGTCCGGGCGAGGCGCTGCTGCAGCGTCTGGCGGATCTGGACGAGGGCGGCGTCGACTTCCTGGCGGCGCAAGGCAGGTCGGGCAAAAGGAGCGTCAAGCGTGCCGTGTGCGAATTGCTGGCGGCGCTTCCCGGGCAGGACCAGGAAGTGCTTGATGAACTGCACTCGAAGCTGACCGAAGCGCTCGAACCGACCGCAGCCCCGAATCGCAACATGCGTGCTGCGCTGACGGCTGCCATCAAGCAGCTCAAGCGCCTGCGCAAGCGGGAAATGATGCCGGTGGCCTGCGACTGGCTCCGCGTGGGAAAAGGCGTTGCGGCTCCATCGGAGGACTTGCAACGCGACAGCAGGATCCTGCTGACCCACGCGGCTGGCTGTGCAATGGAAGGACGCGGCCAGGATCTGCGCGCGGCGCTCAAGGAGCTGGTCGTCCTGTGTGTCGAAAACAGGATGCCGAGAGAGTCGCTGGGCATGTTGTCGATCCATTTGCTGGCGCAATGCCAGGTGGTTTCTCTTTTCCAATCCGATGAGTTGCCACGGGATGTCTACCAGGCCGTGATGGATCTCCTGGCGCAATTGCGCGAGCCGTTTCTCTCTCAGGTCGAGGACGAGATCGGTTCGATGCTGTCGGAGGGTGGCGGCATCGGTCACCAGGAGCCATCACCCGACATCCCCGTGACTGCGCCGTCGTTCGAGCGCATGCCGTGGGTGTTGCGATCTGCCCTGAATGGCGTGCGTGAGGGGAGCTGCCACTGGATTGCAATGCTGTTCGCGTCGTGGGCGATCGCCTCCGCCATCGAGGCGTTTCTCGGCGCTGTCGACGGGCATGCCTGGCCGCCGGTGACGATCCTGGGTCTGGCCGTGGGCCTGGCGTTCATCGGGGTTGACCGGTTCTTCCAGAAGGAGATCGTCAACACGCAGGCGTTCCGCCCGCCGGCAGACGCACAACTCGGCCGCTACGCCCAGGCGAAATGCTTCAACCTGATGCGCTGGACGTCGTTGATCCTGCCGTGGGTATTGCCGGTCAGCTTCTTCCTGTTCGGTCTGGCGTCTTTCGATGCCCAGGCGCGATCATCGCAAGGCGGCTCGGAAGGCAACGGTACGTCGGCCTACGAGCCCGAGCCTTGGCAGAGCAGCATGCTGTCGCCGAACGCCAGCCAATGCGAGATCAAGGCAGCGACGCAGATGTCGGGCGAGCTGATCGACTACGCCTTCCGATGCGCGCTGATCCCCGTGCAGGCGCAGATCACCGGGCTGGTCGCGCGTCCGTTCCGCGACCTGCTGCAGTCCGGCTCACGAAGCCGATGGACTTCCGGGCTCTCGTTGTGCCGCTGCATCATCAACTCGCAGGGCAAGGAGGAGTTCATCAAGCTGACGGACGACGAGCAGAGGCGGGTGTGGCTGCTGCGGGACGTTCTCTATGCCGTGTCGTCAGCGGGAACGCTGGGGGTCGGGCAGGCTTTCGGCAAGAGCCTGATTTCACTGATCCAGTTGAGGACCTGCCTTGCCCGCGAGGCGATCGGCATCGAGTTCAAGAGCGTCTACGGACCTGTGAACGAGGCTTTGGACGGCTTCTGGCCGGACCTCGCGTGCAAGCTGGTGGAGTGGTGTCCCGCTCTGGTGGGGCTCGAATCGCCACCGGATCAACCGCTGGTCTGTGCCGTCGATCGCCAGCCGTGTGTCGTGGGCGATGAGGATGGCCTGCTGCAGTTTCGCCGGCATGTCGTGCAGAACGCCTCGGCCAGGATCGCGACGGCGGCGACCGGCAACGATGCCTTCGGTGCGCTGGCAACGCTGTGCAACCGGCTCGGCCATCCCGGTGTCGAAGCATTCTTCCTCATCGTCGGGTCCTTGTTCAATGCGGCGACCGGCGGCGCTCGCGCGCGCAGCGCCAACTACCTGGCCGATCCGGATGGCACTGCCCATCCCGATACCGTCACGCGGTTGAGCACGATGTTCATCGCCCAGGGTTCATCGACGGACTTGACGGCGACGCCTCCGACACCACGGGAGCGAAGGATTCTTGAGGGACTGGGGAAGCGGCATGAGATCGCGAGCACCTTCAAGAGTGGTGGAGGCGACAGCGCAGGGGGTGACTCGATGCCAACGGGCACGATGAACGAAGAAGACTCCTCGCGTCATGGCGACCATGCGGACGAAAGCCTGCTATGACCGTCCACGCAGCAGCGCTGTGCCAAAATTCCGCTCTCCTGACCCCGCCGGAGCCCCCGTTGAAACCCATCACCAAGTCCAGCAAGCTCGCCAGCGTCTGCTACGACATCCGGGGGCCGGTGCTCGAGAAGGCCCGGCAGATGGAGGAAGAGGGCCAGAAGATCATCAAGCTGAACATCGGCAACCTCGCGGTGTTCGGCCTCGAGCCGCCCGACGAGATCGTGCAGGACATGATCCGCAACCTGCCGCATTCGGCCGGCTACACCGATTCGAAGGGGCTGTTCGCGCCGCGCAAGGCGGTCGTGCACTACTCGCAGGAGAAGAACATCGCCGGCGTCACCGTCGACGATGTCTACCTCGGCAACGGCGCCTCCGAGCTGATCGCGATGAGCATGAACGCGCTGCTCAACGATGGCGACGAAGTGCTGGTGCCGGCACCCGACTACCCGCTGTGGACCGCCTCGGTGGCGCTGTCGGGCGGCACCGCGGTGCACTACGTCTGCGACGAGCAGAGCGACTGGTTCCCCGACATCGCCGACATCAAGGCCAAGATCACGCCGAACACCAAGGCGATCGTCGTGATCAACCCGAACAACCCGACCGGCGCGCTGTACCCCGACAGCCTGCTGCGCGAGATCGTCGAGGTCGCGCGCCAGCACCAGCTGATCGTGTTCGCCGACGAGATCTACGACAAGACGCTGTACGACGGCAACACCCACACCAGCATCGCGTCGCTCGCGACCGACGTGCTGTTCGTCACCTTCAACGGCCTCAGCAAGAACTACCGCTCCTGCGGCTACCGGGCCGGCTGGATGATCGTCTCCGGCGAGAAGCGCCATGCGCGCGACTACATCGAGGGGCTGAACATGCTCGCGTCGATGCGCCTGTGTTCCAACACGCCCGGTCAGCTCGCGATCCAGACCGCGCTCGGCGGCTACCAGAGCATCAAGGACCTGGTCGCCCCCGGCGGCCGGCTGTGCYGCCAGCGCGACCTCGCGCACCAGCTGCTCACGCAGATCCCCGGCGTCAGCTGCGTGAAGCCGAAGGCGGCCTTGTACATGTTCCCGCGCCTCGATCCCAAGCTCTACCCGATCGCCGACGACCAGCAGTTCGCCTACGACCTGCTGGCCGACGAGAAGGTGCTGATCGTGCAGGGCACCGGCTTCAACTGGCTGCAGCCCGATCACTTCCGGCTGGTGTTCCTGCCGAACTCCGACGACCTCTCCGACGCGATCGGCCGCATCGCGCGCTTCCTCGACCACTACCGCAAGCGTCATTCGCACTGATTTCTTTTTGCACCGATTCCTCAACCAGCCCGCATCGGGCGTTCTCCCACCATGAAACCCATCCAAGTCGGTCTGCTCGGCCTCGGTACCGTCGGCAGCGGCACGTTCAACGTGCTGCAGCGCAATCAGGAGGAAATTCGGCGTCGCGCCGGCCGCAGCATTCAGATCACGATGGTGGCGGCACGCAACGTCGAGCGGGCGCGCGGCATCGTCGGTGACGCGGCGAAGGTGGTGGCCGATGCGCGCGAGGTCATCGCGAACCCGGCGATCGACATCGTCGTCGAGCTGATCGGCGGCTACGACATCGCGAAGACGCTGGTGATGGAAGCCATCGCGGCCGGCAAGCACGTCGTCACCGCCAACAAGGCGCTGCTCGCGGTGCACGGCACCGAGATCTTCGCGGCGGCGCACGCCAAGGGCGTGATGGTGGCCTTCGAGGCCGCGGTGGCCGGCGGCATCCCGATCATCAAGCAGCTGCGCGAGGGCCTGTCGGCCAACCGCATCGAATGGATCGCCGGCATCATCAACGGCACCACCAACTTCATCCTGTCGGAGATGCGGGCCAAGGGCCTCGATTTCGACGCGGTGCTGAAGGAGGCGCAGCGCCTGGGCTATGCCGAAGCCGACCCGACCTTCGACATCGAGGGCGTCGACGCCGCGCACAAGCTGACCATCATGAGCGCGATCGCGTTCGGAACGCCCGTGCAGTTCGAGCGTGCCCACATCGAGGGCATCACGAAGCTGCAGGCCGCCGACATCACCTACGCCGAGCAGCTCGGCTACCGCATCAAGCTGCTGGGCATCACGAAGCGGCGCGATGACCTCGGCAAGAACGCCGGCATCGAGCTGCGCGTGCACCCGACGCTGGTGCCGTCGAAGCGGCTGATCGCCAACGTCGAGGGCGCGATGAACGCCGTCGTCGTGCACGGCGATGCGGTCGGCACGACGCTGTCGTACGGCAAGGGCGCCGGCTCCGAGCCGACCGCCTCCGCCGTGGTCGCCGACCTGGTCGACATCACCCGGCTGCACACCGCCGATCCGGACCACCGCGTGCCGCACCTGGCCTTCCAGCCGAACCAGCTCACCGACACGCCGATCCTCGGCATGGAACAGGTCGTGACGTCGTTCTACCTGCGCCTGCAGGTGGCCGACCAGGCCGGCGTGCTGGCGCGCATCACCGGCATCCTGGCCGAGCACGGGATCTCGATCGACGCGCTGCTGCAGCGCGAGTCGGCCGAAGGCGAGGCCCACACCGACGTGATCATCCTGACCCACGACACCGTCGAGGGCGAGATGAACAAGGCGCTTGCGCAGATGCAGGCGCTGCCCACGGTGCTGTCGCCGATCGTGCGCATCCGCAAGGAAGAGCTGAGCTGAGCCAGGGGCTGTGCCACACTGACTCCCCGACCGTGGTGCACCGGAGCATGGAGACCGACTGATGGCACCCACAAGCAACACCCGAGACCAACTCAAGACCTTCTACAACGCGCTCGCCGACCGCGTGCTGGAGCCTGGAGATCCGGTGTATGTGGCGCAGGTCAATCAGTCGGGCGCCGATGCCGTCGAAGAGATTGCGACCGAGATCGACTGGCAGGAGGGCGGCGGTGTCTGCCTGTTCACCGGTCAGCGTGGCACGGGCAAGAGTACCGAACTGAAGCGGCTGAAGAAGAAGCTGGAGACGCTTGGCGCCGTGGTGTTCTATGCCGACCTGGCGGAGTTCATCCTGCTGACGAAGGAGGTCGAGATCAGCGACTTTCTGGTGGCAGTCGCCGGTGCGATGTCGGAGCAAGTCACGCAGCGGTACGGCAAATCACCGGGCGATCGCAGCTACTGGGATCGGTTCAAGCAGTTCCTGCAGACCACGGTGGAGCTGAAGGAGTTCAGCACCAAGCTGGGGGTCGTCGACATCAAGGCGGCCTTGAAGAGCGATCCGGATTTCAAGCGGCGCGTTCAGGAAGCGGCGCGCGGGCACGTGGCCCAACTGGTGGGCGATGCTCACCAGTTCCTGGCTGAATCGGTGGACTTCGTTCGCCAGCAAGAGAAGGACCATCATCTCAAGGTGGTGCTGCTGATCGACTCTGTCGAGCGCATTCGCGGTGTCGGCAGCGAGGCGATGGCGGTGTACGAGAGCGTGCGCAACCTCTTCTTCGGTCATGCAGAACATCTGCGCGTGCCGGTCCTGCACATCGTCTACACGATTCCGCCCTACCTGTCGGTGCTGGCGGCCGGTGCGGGCACGCTGATGGGTGGCGCCGTGGCGAGGCGTCTGGTCAGCACGCACATCTTCAAGGACCGCTGCCGTGAGGCGGATGACAACGGTTTGGCCGTCTTGCGCCAGGTGATCGCTGCCCGTTATCCAGGGTGGAACACTCTCTTCAGTACCGAGGCGCTCGACAAGCTGGCCATGAGTTCAGGTGGCGACCTGCGCGAGTTCTTCCGTCTGATCCGGCTGTGCCTGCCCGCCGTTCGCGATGACAGCGAGTTGCCGTTGAGTGTCGAGGCCGTCCTGCCGGCGGAGAACGCTGCCCGAAACGAGATGCTGCCCATCCCGGCAGATCATCTTGCATGGTTGCAGCGCATCACCAAGACGCATGACACGTGCCTCGAAAAAGATGCGGACCTGCCGGTGCTGGCGCATTTCCTGGACAACCGCCTGGTGTTGAACTATCGCAACGGCAGCGATTGGTATGACGTCCACCCGCTGCTGCGGGACGTGGTCGACCRGCATGGCAACGCTGGAGCTTGACGCCGCGACCGAGCGGATCGCCGTCAATCTGCTGCGGCATCTGGAGTGGCAGGCAGAGGGCTTCTCTCTGGTGTTCCTGTTCGCGGATGTCGGGCCATCGGTCCAGATGGTCGAGTGGTTGAACCGGCGCCTGACGCTGCAAGGGCGACCGGTGCGCCAGCATGCCGCCGATGACAGCTTTGTGCAGCACCCGGAGGCGGTCGTCGATGCGCTGGTCGATGTGTGTACCGGCGCGCAGGGTGGGGCGGGCGCATTGTGGTTTGCCGTACAGCGCCATCCGGGTGACGAGGCCTGGAACCGCGCCCGTCTGGTGTTCCTGGCGCGGCTGAACGAGCGACGCTTCCTGCTGGAACAGCGCATGGCTTGTCCTTTGGTGCTGGTGCTGCCGGCGGATTTCCGGCCCGCCGCGCGCAGCATTGCGCCGGACATCTGGCATGTGCGTGCGTTGAGCGAGGAGTTGCGGACGGCGGCTCCGGTCGCGCCACCGGCGCCGCAGGGCGGTTCGACAGACGCCGTGCAGCACGCCTTCGCCGCCGATGCGGTCGTGCCCGCCTACGACGAGTGGTGTCGATTGCGAGCGCAGGGTGACGGTGCGCCGGTCTATTTGCCGACGGCTCTGCGCGCCGTGCAGGAACTGTTGAGGGTGGGGCGACCGGCTGATGCAGCTGAAGTCGCCGCGGCTGCGGAGCAACTGGCGCGAGAGAAGCAACAGGCGAGGCCGTCGCTGGCCGCCGCACGCGAATGGGCCGATGCGCTGGGCGCCGTGGGCGACGTGGCGCGGGCTGCTGGCGATTTGCAGGCCGAAGCTGCCGCCTGCCGTGGCGCGCTGGCACTGCGCCGGGAACTGATGTGGGGCGATGGTGCGAACCCGGTCCTGCGGCGCGAGTTGATGCGTTCGTTGCAGGACCAGGGTCGGGTGGATGTGGCGCAGGGTCGCCTGACAGAGGCTGCCACTGCATTCGGCGAGGCGCTGGATCTGGCGCGCACGACACTGAACGAGGGCGTGACGCTGGAAAGTCTTTGGAGGCTGGCTGTCGTGCTCAACCAGATCGGCGATGTCGCCGGCGAGCAGGGGCGGTGGGCCGCGGCGGAAGACAGTTATCGGGAATCCCTTGCGCTGTCCCGTCAAGCGGTGCAGCGCTTCGAGCATGCTGCCCAGCCGTTGTATGACGTGTCGCACAGCCTCGACAACCTGGGCCGGCTGGCCATCGCTCGGGGCGATGTCGCCACCGCCGTGGCGGCCCATCGCGAGAGTCTTCAGGTGTTGCGCGAATTGCTGGAGCGCTTCGGCGAGACGCCGCAGCGTCTTCGCGATCTCAGCGCTTCGCTGCACAGCGTCGGCCAGACCGCGATGTCTCAAGGTGCATGGGATGAGGCGGCGAGTGCCTTCGACGAAGCATTGCAAGTGCGGCGGGAGCTTGTCGAAAGCGCAGGAGGCAGCCCGGCGTCGTTGCGCGATCTGATGGTCGCGATCGACGACATCGGGCGGCTGGCTGAATCGCAAGGCGACTGGGCGCGGGCCGAGGGGGCTTGTGGCGAAGCGCTCGGACTGGCTCGCCAGCTGGCAGGCTGGTCACCGGACTCCCCGAGAGCGCTGCGCGATGTGTGCGTGGCTCTCGATCGGCGGGCTGAGATTGCCAAGCAGCTGGGGCAGCCCGTGTTGGCCGAAGAACTTTTTCTGGAGAGCCTGGCCTTGGTGCGGGCCATCCGTCAACGCGTTGGCGATACGTCCGACGCACTGCGCGACTTGGCGATCTCGCTGCGCAACGTCGCGCGCTTCGCATTCGAACGCAAGGATTGGGCGCATGCCGAAGCAGGCTATCGCGAAGCGTTGGAACTGGCACGGCATGCGCTCAGGCATTCCGGACCCACCAACCGTTCGTTGCGTCACCTCGGCGTGGCACTGGGGGATCTGGCTGACGTGCTTCGGGCGGCCGGCGATCTTCGCCAGGCGGAGGCGCTCTACGCCGAGAGCCTGACCCTCGGCCGCGACTTGATGAAATCCCCTGACGCAGGGGTGGAGGCCATCGACGACGTGAGCGTGGCGCTCAATGAGTTCGGCCGGTTGACGGCGGAACTGGGTGACTGGCCGCGTGCCGAAGCCAGCTTCCGCGAAGCCTTGATGTTGAGCCGAGAGCTGGCGAAGCGTGCTGGCGAGACCCCTGAGACGCTGGAGCGTCAGTTTGCCTCGCTGAACAGCCTCTCTCATCTGCCAAGCGGCGGCGAGGCCGAACGCGCCGAAAGCCTCACCATTTGCCAACGCCTGGTCGACCGTTTCCCCGAAGTCGACCGCTACCGCGACTGGCTCGCCGCGCTGAACGGCGACAATCCATCCAACGCTCCACCCACAGCCCCATCTTCCCCGCCCTCCCCGTGAAATACATCAGCACCCGTGGCGATGCCACCCAGCGCGGCTTCTCCGACATCCTGCTCGAGGGCCTCGCGCCCGACGGCGGGCTCTATCTGCCGATGCACTACCCGCAGGTCGACGCCGCGACGCTCGCGCGCTGGCGCGAGCTGCCGTACCACGCGCTGGCCTTCGAGATCCTGTCGCTCTACGTCGACGACATCCCGGCCGCCGACCTGCGCCGCCTGACCGCGAAGACCTACACGCAGGAGGTGTTCAACAGCGTCGAGATCGCGCCGATCACCGCACTGCGCCCCGGCCTGTACCTGCAAGGCCTGTCGAACGGCCCGACGCTCGCCTTCAAGGACATGGCGATGCAGCTGCTCGGCAACCTGTTCGAGTACGAGCTGGGCCGCCGCGGCGAGACGCTGAACATCCTCGGCGCGACCTCGGGCGACACCGGCAGCGCCGCCGAGCACGCGATGCGCGGCAAGCAGGGCATCAACGTCTTCATGTTGAGCCCGCACGGCCGCATGAGCCCGTTCCAGCAGGCGCAGATGTTCAGCCTGCAGGATCCGAACATCCACAACATCGCGATCGAAGGCGTGTTCGACGATTGCCAGGACATCGTCAAGGCGGTGTCCAATGACCTGGCGTTCAAGCGCGCGCACCGCATCGGCACCGTCAACTCCATCAACTGGGCGCGGCTGCTGGCGCAGGTGGTGTACTACTTCGCCGGCTGGCTGCAGGCCACGCGGGATGGCGCCAAGGAAGTCAGCTTCGCGGTGCCGTCGGGCAACTTCGGCAACATCTGCGCCGGCCACGTCGCGCGCCGCATGGGCCTGCCGATCAAGCAGCTCGTGCTGGCCACCAACGAGAACCGCGTGCTCGACGAGTTCTTCCGCACCGGCACCTACCGCGTGCGCGCCGGCAGCGAGACCTTCGAGACCTCGAGCCCGTCGATGGACATCTCGAAGGCCTCGAACTTCGAGCGCTTCGTGTTCGACCTGCTGGGCCACGACGGCGAGCGCACCCGCGCGCTGTTCAAGACCGCGCTCGAGCAGCACGGCCGCTTCTCGATCACGCCCGAAGAGTTCGCGCGCATCGCCGCCGACGGTTTCGTCTCGGGCCACAGCACGCATGCCGACCGCCTCGCGACGATCCGCCTCGCGTACGAACGCTTCGGCGCGATGATCGACACGCACACCGCCGACGGGTTGAAGGTCGCGCTGGAGCACCTCGACCCGGCGGTGCCGATGATCGTGCTCGAGACCGCGCTGCCGGCCAAGTTCGCCGAGACCATCGTCGAGGCGCTGAACCGCCAGCCGGCCCGGCCGTACCAGCTGAAAGGCATCGAAGACCTGCCGAAGCGCTTCGAGGTGATGCCGGTCGATGCCGAGGCGGTCAAGCGATACATCGCCCAACGCGTCACGGCCCACGTCTGAGCGGCGCGATGAAAGTCATCGGCTTCAGCGGCTACTCGGGCTCCGGCAAGACCACGCTGGTCGAGCAGCTGATCCCGCTGCTGCGCGCGGCGGGCCAGCGCGTGTCGGTGGTCAAGCACGCGCACCACGATTTCGACATCGACCAGCCGGGCAAGGATTCGTACCGCCACCGCCAGGCCGGCGCGTTCGAGATCGTGATCGCCTCCGACCGGCGGCTTGCCAAGATCCGCGAGTACGAGCAGCTGGCCGAGCCGACGGTGCACCAGCTGATCGCCGAGCTGGTCGAATGCGACTGGGTGCTGGTCGAGGGCTTCAAGCATGCCGACCTGCCGAAGATCGAGGTCTGGCGCGCCGCGACCGGCAAGCAGGCGAACTACCCGACCGATCCCTTCATCGTCGCGATCGCGACCGACAGCGCCGACCGCCTGCCCGAGCCGACCTCGCGCCCGGTGCTCGACCTGAATGACCCTGCCGCAGCAGCCGCGTTCCTGCTCGCCGATGCTTCGCGCTATGACTACCAGTTCCCCGCCATCCCCTGATCGCGCCAAGGCAGCGCTGCTGTCGCTCGACGACGCGCTGGCACGCCTGCTCGCCGCGGTGCAGCCGCTGCCGGCCGGCGAGATCGAGACGCTGTCGACCTTCGACGCGCTCGGCCGCGTGCTGGCCGCCGACGTGCGCTCGCAGCTCGACGTGCCGCCGCTCGCGAACACCGCGATGGACGGCTACGCGCTGCGCAGCGCCGATGTGCCGGCCGTCGGCACGCTGCTGCCGGTCAGCCAGCGCATCCCCGCCGGCCGCGTGCCGGCCGAGTTGCAGCCGGGCACGGCGGCGCGCATCTTCACCGGCGCGCCGATCCCGCCCGGCGCCGATGCCGTCGTGATGCAGGAGCAGTGCGAGGCGCTCGGCGACCAGGTGCGCATCAACGAGGTGCCGCGGGCCGGGCAGTGGGTGCGCCGCCGCGGCGAGGACGTGCAAGAGGGCAGCACCGTGCTGACGCAGGGCCTGCGCCTGACGCCGCAGGCGCTCGGCATGGCGGCCTCGGTCGGGGCGGCGACGCTGGCGGTGATGCGCCGGCCGCGCGTCGCGCTGTTCTCCACCGGCGACGAGCTGGTGATGCCGGGCGAGCCGCTGCGCCCCGGCGCGATCTACAACTCCAACCGCTACACGCTGCGCGCGCTGATCCAGGCGCTGGGCGGCGAGGTGACCGACCTCGGCATCGTGCCGGACCGGCTCGACGCGACGCGCGACGCGCTGGTGCGGGCCGCGCAAGGGCATGACCTGATCGTCACCAGCGGCGGCGTGTCGGTCGGCGAAGAGGATCACCTGCGTCCTGCGGTGCAAGCCGAAGGGCGGCTCGACCTGTGGCAGATCGCGCTCAAGCCGGRCAAGCCGCTCGCGTTCGGCAGCGTGCGGCGTGGCGCTTCCGCCGGCGCGGGCGAGGCCTGGTTCATCGGCCTGCCGGGCAATCCGGTGTCGAGCTTCATCACCTTCGTGCTCGCGGTGCGCCCGGTGCTGCTGCGGCTGCAAGGCGCGGCGGCCGGGCTGCCGGCCGGTGTGCCGATGCGGGCCGATTTTGCGTGGCCGAAGCCGGACAGGCGCCGCGAGTTCCTGCGCGTGCGCCGCACGGCGCAGGGTGGGCTGGCGCTGTTCCCGAACCAGGGCTCGGGCGTGCTGAGTTCGGCGGTGTGGGGCGACGGCCTCGTCGACAACCCGCCCGGGCAGGCGATCGCGGCGGGCGACACGGTTCAGTACCTCCCGTTCTCGGAGCTGCTCGCATGAAGCTGCGCATCCGCTATTTCGCATCGCTGCGCGAATCGCTGGGCAGTGGCGAGACGCTGGAGCTGCCAGACGGCGTCGACGTGGCCGCGGCGCGCGATGCGCTGATCGCACGCGACGAGCGTCACGCAACGGCACTGGCACGAACCAGGGCCGTGCGCAGCGCCCTCGACCAGGTGCTGTGCGACGAAGCCGCGCCGTTGCACGACAACGCCGAGCTGGCTTTCTTTCCGCCGGTGACCGGAGGCTGAGATGGGCTCCACGCGCGTCTCGATCCAGACCGACGACTTCGACCTCGGCGCCGAGGTGGCCCGCCTGCGCGCCGGTGACGGCGGCGTCGGCGCGGTGGTCGCGTTCGTCGGCACGGTGCGCGACCGCAGCGACGGCACCGACGTGAGCCGCATGGAGCTGGAGCACTACCCCGGCATGACCGAGACCTCGATCGACGCGATGATCGATGCGGCGCTGGCCCGCTTCGACATCCGCGCTGCCCGCGTGATCCACCGCGTCGGTGTGCTCGACGCGCAGGACCAGATCGTGCTGGTGGCCGTCACGTCGGCGCACCGCGGCCAGGCCTTCCAGGCCTGCGAGTTCCTGATGGACTACCTGAAGACGCAAGCCCCGTTCTGGAAGAAGGAGCACACGCCGCAGGGCGCGCGCTGGGTCGATGCCCGCAGCCACGACGATGCCGCGCTGCAGCGCTGGGGCATCGCGAGCGGAAACCTCGCGCCATGACGGCCGGCGTGGGGGCGGGAATCACCTGGTTGCAGGTGCTCGCGGTTGCCACCGGCGCCGTCTTCGGCGCGCTGCTGCGCTGGTGGGCTGGCCTGTGGCTGAACGCGCAGTGGGCGGGTTTTCCGCTCGGCACGCTGCTCGTCAACTGTGCCGGCGGGCTGCTGATCGGCATCGCGCTGTACTGGTTCCAGCGCAGCCCGAACGAGTTGCTGCGGCTGCTGGCGGTGACCGGCTTCCTTGGCGGGTTGACGACCTTCTCGTCGTTCTCCGGCGAATCGCTCGCGCTGATCCAGCGCGACGAATGGGTGCTCGCGGCGGGCCACACGCTGGCCCACGTGCTGGGCTCGCTGGCCTGCGCCGGCCTGGGATATCGGCTCGCGCGCCTCGCACTGGGCTGATCCCGCCCGATCCACCCCTCCTCCTTTGAGGACGGGTTCTGCATTATTTGACGACAAAGCCTGGTTACGATTTGTTTCCTTCGGCGGTCTCGAATACAGCAGAGGTGAATCCAGTGACATCAGCGACGACGGGGCGGCGACGGCTCAGCGTGCTTGCGCAGTCCGTGAACGTGCAGGACATGCTGAAGGTCGAGGTGTTCCTGCGGCTGGCCCAGGGCCGGCTGCGCTGCGACTGGCAGGTCTCGACCACCGGCGAAGCCCACCTGCTGCTGCTGGGCGGCGACGAACCCACCACCATCCCCGGCCTGCTCGACGACCCGGTCTCCCAGCTGCAACTGGTCGACGGGCCCGGTACCTCCCTTCCAGCTTCCCCTGCCGACGGCCACCGGGTGCTGACCCGACCGCTCCAGTACGAGGCCTTCGTCGATGCGCTGCTCGCGGTCGAAGACAAGCTGCTGCCGAAGTTGCCCGCCGCGGCCCCGGCGCCGATGGTGCCGGCCACCGCGGGCGGCCGCCAGCCCTGGGCCACCGGCAGCTTCCGGCTGAGCCGCTGGCCGTCGGCCGGGCTGCTGCAACCGCACCGCTACGG
>NZ_JBFUGW010000150.1:0-15644 GCF_056402735.1 Rhizobacter sp. P3_C12 | reverse complement strand
GGCCGGCACCGACGATCACGGGTGATGTCATGCGCTCTCCCCGTCGCTCAGCAAGACCATGCCCGGCGCGATGAAGGTGGCGCAGGCGCGCAGCCGCTCGCCGTCGGCGGTCGCGATCCAGCAGTCCTGGCATGCGCCCATCAGGCAGAAGCCCGCGCGCGGCGCGTGGCTGAACTCGTTGCGGCGCAGGYGGTCGTGCTGCGCCAGYACGGCCGTCAGCACCGTGTCGCCCGCAAGCGCCGTGACGGGTTCACCGTCGAGCGTGAAGGCCACGCTCGCACGGTCGGTCTCGGCCAGGCGCACCAGCAGCGGTCGGCGCGTGCTCATCAGCGGCGCCCCACCAGCACGCGATCGAGCCCGTAGACGCGATCGAGCAGCACCATCGCGAAGGCCGTCACGCCGACCATCAACGCCGACACCGCGGCCATCAGCGGGTCGATCGATTCGGTCGCATACATGTACATGCGCACCGGCAGCGTCACCGTGCTCGGCGAGGTCACGAAGATCGACATCGTCACCTCGTCGAAGCTGTTGATGAAGGCCAGCATCCAGCCACCGGTGACGCCCGGCAGGATCATCGGCAGCGTGATGCGCCGGAAGACGGTGAAGCGGCCGGCCCCGAGCGACGCCGCCGCCTGCTCGGCACTGCGGTCGAAGCCGACCAGCGCCGCCACCACCAGCCGCAGCGTGTACGGCGTGACGATCAGCGCATGCGCGAACACCAGGAAGCCGAAGCTGCCGGTGCCGCCGACCAGCGCGAACAGCCGCAGCAGCGCGACGCCCAGCACCAGGTGCGGAATGATCAGCGGCGACAGGAACAGGCCGTTCAGGAACTCGCGCCCGGCGAACTGGTGGCGCGTGATCGCGAGCCCCGCCGGCACCGCCAGCAGCGTGGCGAGCGTGGCCGAGCCGAGCGCGAGCCACAGGCTGTTCCAGAACGACTGCATGAAATCCGGGTGCTCGAACACCGCGTGGAACCAGCGCAGCGAGAAGCTCGTGGTCGGCAGCGTCAGCGTGTTCTCGGGCGTGAAGGCGACCAGGCAGACGACGACCAGCGGCGCCAGCATGAAGGCGATGACGAGCGCGTTGAACGCGAGTGCGAGCGGGCCGTTGCGGTTCATCGGGGGCGGTCCGTCGGATCAGCCGAGCGCACGGCGGTAGCGGCCTTCGATCAGCCGGTTCCAGCCCAGCATCACCGCGAGGTTGGCGGCCAGCAGCGTCAGCGCGATCGCGGCGCCGAGCGGCCAGTTCAGCTCGTGCAGGTACTCGTCGTAGACCACCGTCGCGACCATCTTGAGCCGGCGCCCGCCGAGCAGGCCGGGGATCGCGAACGAGCTGGCCGCGAGGCCGAACACGATCAGGCTGCCCGACAGGATGCCCGGCATCACCTGCGGCAGCACGATGCGGCGCAGCGTGGTGAACGGCGAGGCCTTCAGCGACAGCGCGGCGTTCTCGATGCCGGGGTCGAGCTTCTGCAGCGAGGTCCACACGGGGATCACCATGAACGGCAGCATCACGTGCACCAGCGCGATGACGACCGCCGTCTCGGTGTAGAGCAGCTTGAAGGGCCCGAGGCCGAGCGCGCCCAGCGCCGCGTTGACCAGCCCTTCGGGGCCGAGCAGCATGCTCCAGCCGAAGGCCCGCACCACCACCGAGACCAGCAGCGGCGCCAGCACCACCAGCAGCATCACCGAGCGCCACGGGTTGCGCATGCGGCTGAGCACGTAGGCCTCGGGCGCACCGACCAGCACGCAGATCAGCGCCACCAGCGCGGCGATGCGGAAGGTGCGCCAGAAGATGCCGTGGTAGTACGGATCGCCGAACACCATCGCGTAGTGCGCCAGCGTGAACTCGCCGGCACGCGCGCCGGTGGCCGGGTCGTAGACGTTGAACGACAGCACCGCGGTGAGCGCGAGCGGCACCAGCAGCAAGCCGGTGAAGAGCAGCGCCGCCGGGCCGCCGAGCCACCAGGGGGCGAGCTTCACGCGGCCGCCTCTGCAGGAGACTCGCCCGGCAGCAGCCGGCTGCCGTGCACCGGCCAGTCGATGCCGGTGCGCTGCCCGGCCTCGAGCGCCGCGCGGCCGTCGTTCGGGCACAGCACCGCGAGCGCGCCGACCGCGGTGTCGACGCGGTACAGCCACTGGCTGCCGAGGAAGAAGCGCTCGGCGATCTCGCCGTCGAGCCGGCCGCTGCCCGGCGCGACGAACTGCAGCTTCTCGGGCCGCACGCTCAGCAGCACCGCGGCACCGGGGCGGAAGCCGGTCTCGTCGACCACCACGCGAAGGCTGCCGACCTGCACCGCGCCTTCGCCGTTGACGCGGCCTTCCAGCAGGTTGGCCTTGCCGACGAAGGTCGAGATGAAGCGGGTGCGCGGGTGTTCGTAGAGGCGCTGCGGCCGGTCGACCTGCGTCGCGCGGCCCTGCTCCATCACGACGACGCGATCGCTGATCGACATCGCCTCGCCCTGGTCGTGCGTGACCATCACCGTGGTGGTGCCGACCTGGCGCTGGATGCGGCGCAGCTCGAACTGCATCTCCTCGCGCAGTTGCGCGTCGAGGTTGGACAGCGGCTCGTCGAGCAGCAGCACCGGCGGCTCGATCACCAGCGCGCGGGCGAGTGCGACGCGCTGGCGCTGCCCGCCGGAGAGCTCGCGCGGGTACTTGCCGGCATGCGCTTCCAGGTGCACCAGCGCGAGCGCACCGCGCACGCGCTCCAGCCGCTCGGCGCGTGGCATGCGGCGCATCTCGAGGCCGAAGGCCACGTTGGCGGCGACCGTCATGTGCGGGAACAGCGCATAGGTCTGGAACACGATGCCCAGGCCGCGGGTGTTGGCCTTGGCGTGCGTGATGTCGCGGCCGTCGAGCTCGATGCGGCCACGCGTCACCGGCTCGAAGCCGGCCACCATCTGCAGCGTGGTCGTCTTGCCGCAGCCCGAGGGCCCGAGCAGCGAGACGAACTCGCCTTTCTCGACCGACAGGTTCATGTCGGCGACCGCGCAGGTGTCGCCGTAGAACTTGGTCACGCCAGTCAACTGCAGGAAAGACATCGGGGTCCTCGCTTGCCAGATCCAGGAGAAGAGTCTTTCAGAAACTCTTTCGATAAATTGCAAGTTGCGGGCCATCTTGACCCGAGAATTCCAATCAATCAAATACTCCATTTCCCTATTTCGTTTGATGGAATACTTAGGGCATCCGTGACCCACGGGATTCCACAGGATCGAGCATGAGCGAAGACAGCCCGTCGACCGCCGCCGCCAGCCGGCTGTTTGCCGTGATCCGTGCGCTGGCGCAGGTGCACGCCGATGGGGGGCGCGTCACGCAGATTGCCCGCAGCGTGGGCCTGACGCAGGCCACCACGCACCGGCTGCTGCAGTCGCTGGTGACCGAGGGCATCGTCGAGCAGGACGCGCGCAGCAAGCTGTATCGGCTGGGCATCGAGTTCTTCGCGCTGGCAGCCTCGGCCGGCAACCCGGCCGACCTGCGCACGCTGTGCCGGCCGGCGCTGCTGCGGCTGTGCGCGAGCCTGGGCGACAGCATCTTCCTGCTCGCGCGCAGCGGCTTCGATGCGGTGTGCCTGGACCGCAGCGAGGGGCCGTTCCCGATCCGCTCGTTCACCGGCGACGTTGGCGGGCGCGTCGCGCTGGGCGTGGGGCAAGGGGCGCTGGCGATCCTCGCGTTCCTGCCGGAGGCCGAGCGCGAGGAGGTGATCCGCTTCAACCTGTCGCGGGTGCGCGAGTACGGCGTGTACGACGAGGTCTACCTGCGCACCGAGATCGACCGCGTGCGGCAGACGGGCTACGCAGGCCGCAACACCGGGCTGCTGGAGGGCATGGCAGGCGTCGCGGTGCCGGTGCTCGACCGCGAGGGGCGTGCGGTGGCGGCGTTGTCAGTGGGCACGATCTCGGACCGGCTCAACGCGGACCGGATGCCGACGGTGGTGGAACTGCTGAAGCGCGAGGCGGCCGCAATCGGCCCGCAGATCCACCCGTTCGATCCGAGCCTGCGGCGGCCGGCGCAGAGCCTGGCATCGCGCTGATCCGGAAGCGGCTTGTCGGACGGCACTCCGTCGGATACACGGGCCGCTACCAATTGGGGGTTGCCGCCGATGGCGCCGCCTCTTCCAATGGGGGATCTCCGGAAGTGGATCCGGCAGGGAGAACAGATGAAGATGTCGTGGATCATCGCCTCGGCGTGCGCGCTGGGCGTGTGCGGCGTGGCACAGGCAGGAACGGGGTCGACGCCGGGTTCGGAACCCGGCTCCGCATCGGCGACCTTCACGCTCGGCACGCCGAGCGGGCTCGACACCGGTGAGGCGGGGCACTGGCTGGYGGACAACGGTTTCCAGGCGTCGATCGTGACGTCGCACAAGGTACCGGAGGCGGGCGACCCGCGCTCGCTGAACCTGAAGTCGCGCCTGCTCGATGCATCGGCGCGCGAGGGCACGCCATTCGGCGACGCGGCGATCGAACTGCCGAAGCAATCCGGCGAGACGCTGGCGGCGCAGGCCTCGATCTCGCACGGCAGCGTGTCGGCCGGCTGGCATGCCGATCGCCAGGACGACGAGGCGAGTGCGACGGTCAACTGGCAGCGGCCCTTCGTGCTGAACCCGTTCGCGTCGGTCACCTTCTCGGGCATCGCGATGCTGACGAACGCGGTGGCCTCGACGCCGCTGCCGCGCTTCACCGAAGACACCAGCCGGCCCGACATGTACGTGCACCAGGCGGCGCTGATCTTCCGCGACGAGGCCTTCGGGACCAACGGCGTGAACCTGATCGCGAACATCTTCAACGAGAACCCGACGACGCCCGGCGCCAGCGCGCAGCAGCGGCTGCCGAGCTTCGACGATTTCACCTACAGCGCCGACCCGCTCGGCAACCTCTCGCTGACGGTGCACAACCACTCGGGCCAGGTGCTGTTCGGCAGCTTCGAGCTGTTCGCGTACAGCTGGAACAACACCGCGCCGGTGCCGGAGCCGGCGACGTGGGCGTTGATGGTGCTGGGGTTGTTGGGGCTGGGGACGGCGGCAAAGAAACACCGTTCGCCCTGAGCCTGTCGAAGGGTCGGACTGAGCTTGTCGAAGGCCCTGCACGCTTCGGACATTGCCCTTCGACGGACGGGCCCTCGACAGGCTCGGTCCCTGCTCAGGGCGAACGGGTACGGCGCTCGGCAGGCGCCTCACGATCTCGCTCGGCTAGCCCTTCTCTTTCGCCGGCCTGTACCCCAGCCGCTGCATCGCCCGCCCCAGCAGCTGCTTCGTCGTCCAGTAGTCCTTCCACGGATCCTCGCGCTCGAACGACAGGTGCTCGCGTGCCGTCCTGACCGTCCACTGGTCGCCGCCCTTCAGCTCGTCCAGCGCCTCCCACGGCACCGGCATCGAGACGCCCAGCCCCGGCCGTGCCCGCGCCGAGAACGCGGCCACCGTCGTCGCGTTGTGGCCGTTGCGCAGGTAGTCGACGAAGATCCTGCCGACGCGGTTCTTCGGCCCGCTCTTCGCGACGAAGCGCTCCGGCACCACGCTCGCCATGTGCTGCACGATCGCCTGCGAGAAGCCCTTCACCGCATCCCAGCCATGCTGCGGCTTCAGCGGCACCACCACGTGCAGGCCCTTGCCGCCGCTGGTCTTCAGCCAGCTCTCGAGCCCCAGCGCCTGCAGCAATGAGCGCACCAGCGCCGCCGCCTCGCGCACCTGCGCCCATTCGACGCCCTCGCCGGGGTCCAGGTCGAACACCATGCGGTCGGGCTGGTCGATGCGGCGTGCCAGCGCATTCCAGGTGTGGAACTCGATCACGTTCATCTGCGCCGCGCCGGCCAGCGCGGCCGCAGTCGGCACCTCGAGCAGCGGCTCGTGTTCCGGCCACAGCGCCGGGTCGAGCTCACGCATCTCGGGAAAGCGCATCTTGCCGGCGTGCTTCTGGAAGAAGGTCTCGCCGCCCACGCCCTCCGGCGCACGCATCAGCGCGCACGGCCGTCCCTTCAGGTGCGGCAGCATCCGCTCGGCCACGCTCTCGTAGTAGCGCACCAGGTCGAGCTTCGTGATGCCGCTGCGCTTGTCGATCACGCGCTCCGGGTGCGTCACCTTCATTGCCATCGCTGCCTCCGCCTTCTTCACCGGCACCGCACGCTCGCGCGTGATCCGCTTCGCCGGCTTGTCGGCACGCAGGCCTTCGAACGACGCATGCCGGATCTGCCCGTCGGGCGTCCACTCGCCGAAACTCACCTCGGCCATCAGCGTCGGCTTGACCCAGCGGCGCTCGCCCTCGGCCCCGCGCGGCCCGCGCCCCGGCTTCGGTGCGGTGTCGAACGGCGATGCGTCGACCTGCAGCCTCACGAGCTTCGCCTTCAGCTCGGCCGCCGTCGCAGCGTCCCACCCGGTGCCGACGCTGCCGACCGACTTCAGCTGGCCGGCGTCATCGTGCACGCCGAGCAGCAGGCTGCCGATCTGCGCGTTGTCGCGCTCGCCGCGCCGATCGGTGTAGCCGCCGATCACGAACTCCTGGCGCTGCTGGCATTTCAGCTTCAACCAGGTCTCGCTGCGGCGCGACACGTACGGCGCGTCCTGCCGCTTCGCGATCACGCCTTCGAGCTTCAATCGGCAGGCCGACTGCAGCACGCTCGCCGCATCGGCCGGAAAGTCTTCGCTGAAGCGCAGCGACCCACTGCCCTTCGCATCGAGCAGCTGCTTCAGCAGCCGCCGCCGCTCGCGCAGCGGCAGCTCGCGCAGGTCGTGCCCTTCGACATACGGCAGGTCGAACAGGAAATACGCCACATGCGAGGTGTCGCCGCCGTCGAACGCGTTCTGCAGGCGGTTGAAGGCCGGCAGGCCGTCGTCGCCGAGCACGACGATCTCGCCGTCGAGCCAGGCCGATGACAGGTCGAGCTGGCGCAAGGCCTGGACCAGCGCCGGCATCCGCGCGCTCCAGTCGTGCCCGCCGCGCGTGATCAGGACCGGCTTGCCGCGCTGGATGCGCGTCATGATCCGGTAGCCATCGAACTTGATCTCGAAGCCCCAGTCGCCTTCGGCCGGCACGCCGCTCGCGAGGGTAGCGAGCTGCGGCGACATCGTCTTCGGCAGTGCTGCCTTCACGGCTTTCGCAGCCGTGTCTTCCGCGTCGGCCGCAGCCGCGGCATTGACGCTGTCGGGCAGCGCGCTCACCACGTCGTACTCGGCGTGCGGCCGCGCGAAACCGTCCTTCTTCTTCAGCAGCAGCCACGGCTGCTGCTTCTCGCGGCCCGAGGTGCGCATGCGCACCAGCTCCCACGCACCGTGCAGCTTCTCGCCCTCCAGCGTGAAGGCGATCTTGCCGGCCGCCAGGCCCTTCTTCGCCTCGCGCACGCCCCCCACCGGCTGCCAGCTGCCGCGGTCCCAGACGATCACGTCGCCGGCGCCGTAGTGGCCTTCGGGGATGTGGCCCTCGAAGCTGTTGTACGAGACCGGATGGTCTTCGGTGCGCACCGCGAGCCGCTTCTCGGCCGGGTCGAAGCTCGGCCCCTTGGGCACCGCCCACGACAGCATCACGCCGCCCAGTTCCAGACGGAAGTCGTAGTGCAGCCGCGTCGCATCGTGCTTCTGCACGACGAACACCAGCGCATCGCCAGCCTTCGCCCGCTCGCCGCGCGGCTCCGGCGTCTGGCTGAAATCGCGCTTGCTCCAATAGGTGTGCAGCGGGTCGGCTGGTGTCGATGCACGCGAACTGCGCTCCATGGCCCGCTCCTCAGGCACGCTTGCGCGCGGCGGTCTTGCGGGCCGGCGCCTTGGATGCCGATGCGACCTTCCCCTTCAGGCTCTTCGCGAGCAGCTCGGTCAGGTCGACCACGTTGCTCGGGCCGCTCTTCTCGCCGCTGTCTTCCATTGCTTCCACCTGCTCGGTCTCGCCGCGCTCGATGCGCTTGGCGACGAGCGCGTGGATCGCCTCGCTGAAGCGATCCGCATACGCCTCGGGCTTCCAGGTCTCGGTCATGTCGCCGATCAGCTGCTTCGCCATCTTCAGTTCGGCCTCCTTCAGGTTCGTGCCCTTCTTCCCCTCGGGCGGCAGCTTGATGTCGGCCCACGGGCGAATGTCCGCCGCCCAGCGCAGCGTGTTCAGCATCAGCGCCGGGCCGCTCGGGATCAGCGCCGCCAGGTGCTCCTTGGTGTGCATCACGACGCGCGCGATGCCGATCACGCCCGAGGCGAGCATCGCCTCGCGCAGCAGCGCATACACCTTCTCGCCCTTGGCCAGCGGCTCCAGGTAGTAGGGCCGGTCGAGCAGCGTGAACGGGATCTCGTCGGCATGCGCGAACGATTCGATCTCGATCGTCTGCGTGGTCTTCGGGTACGCAGCCTTGATCTCGTCGTCGCTCAGCACGACGTAGTCGCCGCCCTCGACCTTCACGCCCTTCACGATGTGCGACTTGTCGATCTCGCGCCCGGTGCGCTTGTTGACCCGCTTGTAGCCGACCGGGTCCATCGAGCGCTTGTCGAGCCAGTCGAAGTCGACGCCCGATTCCGACGACGCCGGGTACAGCGCGACCGGCACGTGCACCAGCCCGAAGCTGATGGCGCCTTTCCAGATGGCATGCGGCATGGCGGGACTCCTTGGGACGTGGTTCAGCGAGCTTCGACGACGAACCGAGCCTAGGGCGACCGCAGCGCAGGGCACCAGCGGCAGATCGCGCGCGTTGATGTAGGAAGACGCCGGCAGCAAAAATCTTTCTATCCGACTGGACGGCCCGTGCCGGCAGGAGTTCAATGGCCTCGCTGTAATTGGAACCGGTTCCAATGACCGCAGTACAGGGACCGTTTCTGCCACTCAAACGAGGAGACAGACATGAAACAGGTCCCATCACGCGGGTCGGGCCGCGCTTTGGCTTCGAGCATCGGGTTGACCGCCCTGCTGCTCGCGGCCTGCGGTGGCAACGACCCCGCCGCCCCTTCATCCGGCACGGTCAAGGAGCAGGCGAAGGCCGTCACCGCCGGCCGCAACGCGCTGCAAAGCGTCGCCACCGGCCAGTGCATCGGCGTCAACGGCGGTGGCAACGCCAGCGGCACGGCGCTGCAACTGCAGCCCTGCAGCAGTGCGGCGACGCAGCAGTTCGACGTGGCGCTGATCTCGACCGGCGTCTACAGGCTGACGGTCGCGGCGAGCGGCCTGGCCATCGACGTGCAGAACGCTTCCGCCAGCGACGGCGCGCCGCTGCAACAGTGGACCGACAACGGCACCAACGCACAGCGCTTCACGCTCGGCGAGCCGGCCGCCGGCGTGATCACGCTCGTCAACGTCAACAGCGGCAAGTGCGTGCAGGCCGCCGATGCCGCGAGCCTGCGCCAGTACGGCTGCAACGGCAGCAACGCGCAGCAGTTCAGGCTGGTCGGCGGCAGCATCAACCCGCCTGACCCGGTCGCCGTGGTGCCGCTGTTCCCGCAGGGCACGCCGATCACCGAGCCGATCCAGAGCGTCGAGGCCGACGGCACGCTGGTCACCTACATGGGCATGCGGCCCACCGAACGCCATGCGCGCGAACGCGGCGAGGCCTGGGACGCGCCCGACCAGGGCCCGGGCCGCTACCTGACCTTCCCGTCGTTCTACTTCCAGAATCGCAGCTTCGGGCTGGTGATCCGCGACGAGGTGCCCGCCGGCCGCTCGAAGATCACCTTCACGCTGCGCGTCAACGACGGCACCTTCGACGGCACCACCTTCAGCCTGTTCCGCAACGCCGGCGACCCGAACGTGCGCGACTACGGCTGGGCGCTGAACTACGGCTTCGGCAACCCGAAAATCGTCGACATGGACAACCACCCGCTGCCGATCTGCATCGCCGGGCAGCCGGATGCCGACTGCCAGTTCTCGGTCGACACCAACTGGCGCACCGATCCGCACAGCACGCTGAAGGTGGGCGACCCGGTCGAGCTCGCGCCCGCGCCGCGGCTCAAGTACAACGCCGACGGCAGCGCGGTGATCGACGGTGGCGGCGCACGCTACTACTCGTTCGAGCAGCTGTACGTGGCCGGTGTCGGGCTGCGGCCCTGGTACGGCATCGCGCCGAACCTGGACTCCGCGCCGCTGCCGCCCGAGACGCTGTCCGGCGGGCAGACCAGCCTGTCGTACAACTACTCCGAAGAGCCGATGCGCGTCTTCCAGCAGATGGCCAACAACATCGGCATCCAGAACACGAAGCGCTTCGTCGAGGGGCGGCGGTTGTTCCACACCTCGTTCATCGACGGTCGGCATTCGGAGCACCCCGAGAGCAACCCGGTGTTCAGCGCGCATGCCGGGCAGCTGGGCCCGCGCTACAACCAGGTGAGCTGCATCGGCTGCCACGGGCTGAATGGCCGCACCACCGCGCCGGCCGCCGGCACGGTGTTCGCCGGCACGGTGCTGACCGGCACGGCCGGTGCCGACGGCAAGCGCGTGCCCGACGCGACCTACGGCCTCAACGTGCTGCAGAAGGCCGCCGCCGTCGGCGCGGCCGACTACGGCGTCAACGTGCAGGCCTACACGACGACGGTGCGCACGCTGGCCGACGGCGAGAAGGTCGAGCTGCAGAAGCCGGTCTACGCCTTCAAGGGCCCGGTGCCGGCGCAGTACTCGGCGCGCCAGGCCCCGCAGGTGATCGGCGTCGGCCTGCTCGAGGCCTTGCCCGAGAGCACGGTGCTCGCGCTGGCCGACCCGGCCGATGCGAACGGCGACGGCATCCGCGGCGTCGCCAACCTGGTGACCGATCCGGAGTCGGGCCAGACACGCCTCGGCCGCTTCGGCTGGAAGGCCGCGAAGGCGAGCGTGCGGCACCAGGCCGCCGAAGCGCTCGTCAACGACATGGGCGTGGTGTCGCCGGTGTACCCGTCGCGCAGCTGCCAGCGGGCCGCGGCCGATTGCCGCAGCAACCCGCAGGGCACGGGCGTCAACGAGCAGGAGCTGCAGCGCGTCGTGCAGTACCTGGAGCTGCTCGCGGTGCCGGCGCAGCGCAGCCTGCGCAGCGCCTTCCCGGCGGGCGTGCGGGTCTCGCCGGAGCACGAAGTGAACCCGGCGCAGGTGGCGCGCGGCGCGCAACTCTTCGCGCAGGTCAACTGCACCGCCTGCCACGTGGCGACGCTGAAGACGGGCACCACGCACCCGTTCGCCGAGCTGCGCGACCAGACCATCCACCCCTACACCAACCTGCTGCTGCACGACATGGGCGCGGGCCTGGCCGACACGGTGGCCGAGGGCAAGGCGCAGCCGTCGATGTGGCGCACCGCGCCGCTGTGGGGCATCGGCTCGCTCCCCTACGTGCAAGGCAGCGCGCAGAACGTGCACTACCTGCACGACGGCCGGGCGCGCACGCTGATGGAGGCGATCGGCTGGCACGGCGGCGAGGCCGACAACAGCCGCCAGCGCTTCGAGGCCTTGTCCAGGGACGACCGGGCCGCCGTGCTGGCGTTCCTGAACACGCTGTAGGGAGGGAAGCGTGAGCTCCTACAGGCGGTCGCGCCGGTGGACGATGGCGCCGGCGCACCGGCTGCGTACCGTGGGCAGCGATGGACACCGTCGCTGCCCCACCGCCCTCCCGCTGGCCGGGCCTGCGCGCCTGGTGGTTGCTCGTGAAACAGGCCGGCAATGCGTGGATCGACGATTACGCACCCAGCATGGGCGCGGCGCTGTCGTACTACAGCATGTTCTCGCTGGCGCCGCTGCTGCTGATCGTGATCGCGATCGCCGGGCTGGTGTTCGGCGAGGAGGCCGCGCGCGGCGAGGTGTTCGGCCAGATCCGTGGCCTGCTCGGCACCGAATCGGCGCAGGCGGTGGAAGCGGTGCTGGCCAGCCTGCACAAGCCGGCCGAAGGCACGGCCTCGGCCGCGCTCGGCATCGCCGTGCTGCTGGTCGGCGCGACCTCGGTGTTCGGCGAACTGCAGGACGCCCTCGACCGCATCTGGCGCGCGCCGGCCCGCATCCGCGCCAGTGGCTGGTGGAGCCTGCTGCGCGCGCGGCTGCTGTCGTTCGGCATGATCCTCGGCATCGCCTTCCTGCTGATGGTCTCGCTGGTGCTCAGCGCCGCGATCTCGGCGCTCGGCAAGTGGTGGGGCGGCGTGTTCGGCAACTGGGCGACGCTCGCGCAGGCGGTGAACCTCGGCGTCGGGCTGCTGATGACGACCGGCGTGTTCGCGATGATCTACAAGCTGATGCCGCGCGTGGACGTGCGCTGGCACGACGTGTGGCTGGGCGCGCTGCTGACCGCGGTGCTGTTCACCGTCGGCCGCTACCTGATCGGCGCCTACATCGGCAAGAGCGGCGTGGCCTCGGGGTTCGGGGCCGCCGGCTCGCTGATCGTGATCTTCGTGTGGGTGTACTACTCGGCGCAGATCTTCCTGATGGGCGCCGAGCTGACCTGGGTCTATGCCCGCACCTTCGGGTCGATGCGCCACCTGCCGCCACCGCCTGCGCCGACCGGGAACGGCAGCGCGGGCGGAATTCCTACAACGGGTGCTTGAGCGCACCTACACCAAGGTCTTCGGGTCGTCTTCAGAATGGGAACATCGCCAGGGAGAACACCATGAGCCCGTCACACCTGCTCTCATCGCCGGCCTCTCGCAAACTGCTCCCCGGCGTCGGCGTGGCCGTGCCGGTGGCGGTGGCCTTCGCGGCGGTGGCGATCGGCCTGCCCGTCACCGAACGCGCCGACCGCAACGCCTTCGCCGCCGACGTGCTGCTGATGGCGGCCGCCGTGCCCGCCGCCGCGGCCAGTGCGGTCCCGGCGATCAAGCGCGAGGTGGTCCGGATGCGCGATTCGGCGCTGCACCCGCGTCCTGCATCCGGGCGCTGACCCAATCGACGAACACCCGCACCCGCGGCGAGAGCTGCCGGCTGTGCGGGTACAGCAGCGACACCGGCATCGGCGCGGGACGCCACGGCGCCAGCACCTCCTGCAGCCGCCCGTCGGCCATCTCGGCCTGCACGTGGTAGCGCGGGACCTGGATCAATCCCTGCCCGGCCAGGCAACATGCCAGATAGGCGTCGGCATGGCGCACCGAGAGGCTGCCTTTCATCAACACCGCCAGCGGCTGCCCGTCGACGATGAAGTCGAACGGCACGCGCCGGCCGGTGGCGCTGGACAGGTAGTTCACCGCACGGTGCCGCGGCAGATCGTCGAGTGACTCGGGCACACCGTACTTCGCCAGGTAGGCCGGGCTCGCACAGGTGAGCTGCGGCTGGTCGGCCACGTGCCGCAGCACCAACGACGAATCGCGCGGGCTGCCGGCGCGCAGCACGCAATCCACCCCCTCGCGCACCAGGTCGACCAGCCGGTCGCCCATGCCGATCTCGAGCTCGATGTCCGGGTAGCGGGCGCAGAACTCGCCGAGGTGAGGCAGCAGGAAGTGGCGGGCCAGCGTCTCTTGCAGGTCGACCCGCAGCTTGCCCTTCGGGCTGGCCGCCGACTGCCCGAAAGCCGTGTCCGCTTCTTCCAGATCGGCCAGCAGCCGCACGCAGCGCTGGTGGTAGGCCTCGCCATCGGGCGTGGGTTTCACCTGGCGCGTCGTGCGCTGCAGCAGCCGCGTGCCCAGACGCGCCTCCAGCGCCTGGATCGCGTGGGTGGCGGTCGCACGCGGCAGCTCGAGGTCTTCGGCGCCCTTCGTGAAGCTGCCCAGTTCGACGATGCGCACGAACAGCTGCAGGGTCTGGAACCGGTCCATGGTCGATTGCTCGTTTGTTGGCGTGGCTTGAACAGTGATGTCAATTCTTGCTCATTTATTGATCCGCATCGAGCAACCAGAATTCACTTCATCGCCACACCACTACTCCCCAGGAGCTCACCATGACCCAGCAAGTTGCCATCGTCACCGGCGCATCCCGCGGCATCGGCGCCACCGTCGCCCGCCGCCTCGCAGCCGACGGGTTCGCCGTCATCGTCAACTACGCCGGCAGCGCCCAGCCGGCCGCCGAGGTCGTCGATGCCATCGTCGCGGCCGGCGGGCAGGCCACCGCGGTGCAGGCCGACGTGTCGGATCCGGCCGCCGTGCGCCGGCTGTTCGACGAGGCCCTCAGCGCCTACGGCCGGGTCGACGTGCTGGTCAACAACGCCGGCGTGATGCCAGCGAACATGCCGGCGCTGGTCGACACCGACGACGCCACCTTCGACCGCCTGTTCAACATCAACGTCAAGGGCAGCTTCAACACCATGCGCGAAGCGGTGAAGCGCCTGCAGTCGGGCGGGCGCATCGTCAACTTCTCGAGCAGCATCGTGGGCCTCGCGACGCCGGGGTACTCGGCCTATGCGGCCGGCAAGGCGGCGATCGAGACGATGACCAACATCCTCGCGAAGGAACTGCGCGGCCGCCAGATCACCGTCAACGCCGTCGCGCCGGGGCCGACCGCGACCGACCTGTTCCTCAACGGCAAGACGCCCGAGCTGATCGAGCGGCTGGCGAAGGCCGCGCCGCTGGAGCGGCTGGGCACGCCGCAGGACGTCGCGGGTGTCGTCTCGTTCCTCGCGGGCCCCGATGCGGCCTGGGTCAACGGGCAAACGCTGCGCGCCAACGGCGGCGTTGTTTGACCGCTTGATCACTTCCTTCCAACTCGGAGAACTTTCATGAAAAAGATCATCGTCATCACCGGTGCGTCGAGCGGTTTCGGCGCCCTCACCGCCCGCGCGCTGGCCGACGCCGGCCACACCGTCTACGCCGGCATGCGCGCCATCGCGACGCGCAACGCGAAGGCGGCGCAGGAGGCCGCGGCCTACGCGGCGCAACACCACGTCGACCTGCGCAGCATCGAGCTCGACGTCGGCGCGCAGGACTCGGTGGACGCGGCCGTCGCGCAGATCATCGAGACGCACCAGCGCCTGGACGTGGTGGTGCACAACGCCGGCCACATGGTGCTGGGCCCGAGCGAGGCCTTCACGCCCGAACAGGTGGCCGAGCTGTTCGACGTCAACACGCTGAGCACGCAGCGGCTGAACCGCGCCGCGCTGCCGCAGCTGCGCCGGCAAGGGCATGGGCTGGTCGTGTGGGTGTCGAGCTCCAGCGTCAAGGGCGGCACGCCGCCCTACCTCGGCCCGTACTTCGCGGCCAAGGCGGCGATGGATTCGCTGGCGGTCAGCTATGCCGGCGAGCTGGCGCGCTTCGGCGTCGAGACGACGATCGTCGTGCCGGGCGCGTTCACATCGGGCACCAACCACTTCCAGAATGCCGGGCATCCGCAGGACGCCGACGTGGCGAAAGCCTATGACGCGCATTACGCCGGCCTGCCGCAGCAGGTGGGTGCGGCGCTTGCGAAGCTGGAACCGGCCGATGCCGACGTGGCCGACGTCGCACGCGCGATCGTCGCGGCGGTCGATGCACCGTACGGCCGGCGCCCCTACCGCGTGCACATCGACCCGAGCGACGACGGCTCGGGGATCGTCAGCGGCGTCGCCGACCGGATGCGCGCCCAGTTGCTCGAGCGCGCCGGGCTCGGCGACCTGCTGAAGGTGGTGCCGTCGCTCGCCTGAGCCATCTGGCATCCGGCCGTCACCATCTTCATTCGCTATGGCGAACTCCGCATTTGCTGCACAAATTCGGAAGCCAATGACCGAGGTTTCGCCGGATCCACCGGCGGACGGAACCACGGACATGGGAATGACGAAGGGATCGAAAGAAGAAGGCGGCACACGAGGCCGCAGTTCACCGGCACCGCTGACGCAGCGGCTGCTCGA
>NZ_JBFUGW010000149.1:0-15679 GCF_056402735.1 Rhizobacter sp. P3_C12 | reverse complement strand
CGGTGGCGGTGCCGCTGAGGGCCGCCGCCGTCGTCGCGTCGTAGACCTTGCTGGTGGCGGCCACGCCGCTCACCGTGAGGCTCGCTGGCGTGATGTTCGCGCTCAGTCCGGCGGGCTGCACGAGCACGTAGTTGCCGGCGTCGGCCCCGCTCAGCAGGTAGCCGGTGACGGTCACCGCCTTGCCGTTGCCCACGTTCTTGTCGGCGAAGCTGCCGCTGCCCGTGCCCGCCACGCTGACGGTGTCGCCGGCCAGGCCGGTCACGGTAGCGCTGCCGCTGAGGGTCGCACCCGTCGTCGCGTCGTAAACCTTGTTGGCGGCGGCCACGCCGCTGACCGTGAGGCTCGCCGGCGTGATGTTCGCGCTCAGCCCGGTGGGCTGCACGAGCACGTAGTTGCCAGCGTCGGCCCCGCTCAGCAGGTAGCCGGTGACGGTCACCGCCTTGCCGTTGCCCACGTTCTTGTTGGCGAAGCTGCCGCTGCCCGTGCCCGCCATGCTGACGGTGTCGCCGGGCAGGGCGGTCACGGTGGCGCTGCCGCTGAGGGCCGCCGCCGTCGTCGCGTCGTAGACCTTGCTGGTGGCGGCCACGCCGCTCACCGTGAGGCTCGCCGGCGTGATGTTCGCGCTCAGCCCGGTGGGCTGCACGATGACATAGTTTCCGGCATCGGCGCCGCTCAGGGTATAGCCGGTGACAGTCACAGCCTTGCCGTTGCCCACAATCTTGTCGGCAAAGTTGCCGCTGCCGCTGCCGGCCACACTCACCGTGTCGCCGACGATGGCCGTGACGCTGGCCGTGCCGTTCAGGGTTGCGCCGGTGGTGGCGTCATACACCTTGTTGCCCGCACTCACGCCGGTGACCGTCAGGCTGGCGGGATTCACCGTCAGCACGCCATTGGCAACGGTGATGTCATAGCCCTGCTGGTTGGAATAGAGGCCGGACCCCGTCACCGTGTAGCTGCCGGCATTGACCGCTCCCTGGGCGGTTCCACCGAAACTGATGCTCCCCGACAAGCTGCCGCAGGACACGTTGGAGCAATTGATGCCGGTTCCCCCATTCCAGGCCACCTTGTCGTAGGTCTTGCTGGCATTGCCGACGGTGACCGTGACCGGCTTCATCAATGATTTAAGCAGGGGACGGCTGTTCCCTTCATAAAGCCGCCAGACGTTGTTGAGATCCCAGTTCGGGTTGACGTTGCCGTTGGCGGCCGTGGCTGAACTGAAGTTGGCCTGCTGCTGCATCTGGGCCGTGGTCATGCCGGTGCCGCCGCCCGCGCTGGTGGCCTGCCCGGTCGTCGTGGTGTCCCAAAAGCTGCCGCTGATTGTTGCTTTAGTGCCGCTGATTGTTCCTGTCGTATCGCTCCCCACCAATCCGCCCACGCTGCCGGCGGTACCGGTCACCTGCCCGGCGGCATAGCTGTTGCTGATGACACCTTGTTGGTTGCTCATGTTCCCCACCAGCCCGCCCGTCTTGGTGGTGCCGGTGACGGCACCAGTGGCATAGCTGTCGCTGATGCGTCCGCCGATGCCGCTCCACAACCCGACCAGACCGCCGTTGGTGTCGCCGATGCCGTTGACTGTGGCGCTTGAGTAACTGCTGCTGATGACGCCGATATGGAGCATGTAGCCAACGAGTCCACCGGAAGACTGGGCGCCGGTTACGGCACCGGTGGCATAGCTGTTGCTGATGACACCCTGGTTGTACCCCGCCAGCCCACCGGTGAAAACCGATCCAACGACAACGCCTGTCGAGTAGCTGTGGTCAATTTTGGAGCCACCGCTGGTGCCCCCCACCAGCCCCCCGGTATCGGCGCCTCCGATCACGGTCGTGCTGGCGTAGCTGTTGCTGATGATGCCGTCGTTCCATCCCACCAGCGCACCCGTATCGTTGCTGGAGCTCTGGACCGTGCCGCCCACCAGGCCCACATTGCGGATGACGCTGACCGACGAGGTGGATCCGAACAGGCCGGAGAACCGGGTCGCGCTGACCATGTTGAGGTTCGTGATGGTGTGGCCCAAGCCGTCGAAAGTGCCGTAGAAGCAGTTGGGGGTGCAACTGACATTCCCCGTTCCGATAGGCGCAAACCCCGCACCGCTGTTCCAGGCGCTGGTGGGCGCGGCATCGATGTCGGCCCCAAGCACATAGCGCCGGCCGAGGTTGCCGCCGATGCCCTGCAAATCGGTGCCACTGGTGCTGCCTGCCGCGCCCAGGTCAGTGATCACGGTGTAGCCCAGGGTGGCGCCGGTGCTGCCTTGTCTGGTGCTGAAGTTGTTGCCTGCCTGCAGATTGATCTTGGCGCCGTTGCCAAAGGTGTAGCTGCTGCCGCTCCCTGTGGTCGATCCCTGCCCGTACTCCAGCGCCACCTTTCCCGCGGCTGCGGAGGCGGTGATGTCGGCGTTGACGTTGATGTTGTTCTGCGCGTTGAGCCTGAGCGTGGTGTTGGCGCTCCAGCTCACGGCGTCGTTCACGTTCAGGTTGCCTGAGGTGCCACTGCTTCCGCTGGTGCTCTGCAGGGTGACGTTGTTCGTTGACAGGCTGCTCGACAGCGCAGCGCCCGTGATGTCGCCTCCGCTTGCAGCAACCGTGAAGTCGACCGGGTCGATCAACCAACTGCCCGTCTTGCCCTGCGCCGCGGCGGTGCTGATGCGTGCCTCGTCGCTCACCTTCACATGCGCGCCCGATGTCTCGACCAGGCCGCCATCGCCCGCGCCGAGGGCAGAGGCGTCGAGACTGCCGCCCACTTGCACGGTACCGCCCTGCTCGCCGCCCAGCAGCCGGATCACGCCGCCTCGATTCTCGATTCTGCGTGCCTGGATCACGCCTTCGTTGTTGACCACCGTGCTCACCAATGCGTCCTTGGCGTCGGCCGTCAACAGCACGCTGCCGCCATCGGCCACGATCGCGCCGGCGTTGCGGACCTGCGCTTGCAGCGCGGCCTCATCGACCTGCAGCCCGTAAAGCGTGTTGTCGCTGAAGTTGAGCGTGACCTTGGCGCCAGCGGCCAGCGCACTCATGCCGCCCGGGGTCGCGATGGCCCCTTCGTTGCTCACCCGGGCACCCAGCAGCGCGACATAGCGGCCGCTCAGTTTCCCTTGGTTCGTCACCGCTCCCGTTCCGCCAGACAGCGTGTAGCGACCGGCCTGAAACTCACTGTCGCTCAGGCTCAGCGTCGACGCAACAAGCCCGCCCACGTTCACCTGAGAGGTTTTGCCAAACAGAATGCCGTTGGGGTTGAGAAGCCACACTTGGCCATTGGCGTTGATGCGCCCGAAGACCTGGCTCGGGTCGCTGCCCAGCACGCGGTTGAGCGTCATGGAGGCCGCGTTGGGCTGCATGAAGTTCACTGTCTCCGACGCGCCCACGTCGAACGAAGACCAGTTGATCGTTGCGAACGAGCTCGTCTGCTTCACTGTCGTCGTCGCGCCGCTCTGGCTCACGCTGGCTTGGCCGGTGCTCACCTGCGCCGACCCTGGCAATGACCACGCCGGAAGGGCGAAGCACTGCACGACCACTGCCGCCATGTACTTCGCGCCCGCCCGGCATAGCCCAACCGTCTGTGGTGTAGAGGCCATGTGGCTTTGCTTGCCAGGCTTTGCCTGTGAGCAGCTGTGGTTCATGCAGGTTCTCCCAAACCGGACTGTTGAGGTGCGAGCTGGGAGTGCTTCCCAACGGCACGGGCTTTCCCAATGCGTACCCTTGCGCGCAGTCGATCCCCGCCCTGGCCAACTAGTCGACAGTGGCGAGGTCTTCGATGTACTCGGCTACGTTCGCCGGCCCGGCGACGCTGATCGTGTTGCATCCGTCATGGACAACGAATGCGATGGAGCGCAGAACCGGCGGCAGAAGAACGTTCATTCTTTTTTCTGTTTTGAATGTTTTGTTCACGACATCATCTTCACTGCTGCTGCGCACACCTCGTGTGACATTTCCCTCAACTGGGGAACGGTTGGCGCAAATGGAGGTGGCATTGGCGCGAAGCGATGGAGTTGACTGCCACCTCGAAGTCGAAGGGCACCGCTACAGCGTGTCGCACTCCCTTGTCGGGTTGAAGCTGGAGGCGCGCATCACCGACGCGCTGGTGGAAGCTCGCCGGCATGGCCTCGGCCGTCGAGGAGCAGCTCTCGAGTGCCGCCAGCACGAACCTGAGCTTCGAAGAGCGCTCGGCATTGATGGTGGATCGCGAGGTGCACCACCGCGAATCCAGATGAGCTTTCCGGTCGAGGCCGCGGCACAGCGCGCGGGGCTGGATGCGAACCGGCCGAAGCTGATGGCGTGGCTGAAGCGCATCCATGCGCGCCCGGCTCAGCGCACCGCCCGCTGCACCTTCTCCACCAACGCCTGCTCCCACCCCGTCGTCCCCGCCGGCGTCAGCCGGCTGAGCACGCCGGTGTCGAGCCCGGTCGCGATCGCGCCGACACCCGCCAGCACCGCGACGCCGGCCGCGCGCCGCAGCCATTCGCCGGCGTGCAGCGAGCGCTTCATCAGCGCCAACAGGCGCCCGCCTGACAGCAGCGCCGCCGCCAGCGAGGTGCACGCGCCGGCCGCGTAGGCGAGCAGCAGCAGCGAGGTGCCGACGCTCGCGCCGTTCAGCGCGGCGCCGGTCAGGATCAGCCCGAGGATCGGCCCGGCACACGGCGCCCACAGCAGCCCGGTGCCGATGCCCAGCAGCACCGGCGAGAACGCGGATCCTTCTCCAGCGGCCGACCAGCGCACGCCGAGTGCGACCAGCGGCCGGCTCAGCCGATCCGCCAGCCCCGGCCACAGCAGCGTCAGCCCGAACACCGCCAGCAGCGCGATCGCCGCCCAGCGCCCGGCCTCGTTCAGCGTCACGACCCAGCCGCCGCCCACCGCGGCCAGCGATGCGATCACCGCGAAGCTCGCCGCCATGCCGGCCAGCATCGGCAGGCCGTGCGAGCGGAACGGCCGGTCGGCCCGCGCGAAGACGAAGGGCAGCACCGGCAGGATGCACGGGCTCAGGATGGTCAGCACGCCGCCGAGCCAGGCGATGACGAGGGTGGGCAGCATGGCGGTCGGTCCCGTGGATCAGTCCAGCGGCAGCACCAGCCGGGCCTCGAGCCCGCCGGCGCTGCGGTTGTGCAGGCTCAGCTGCGCGCCCATTGCGATCGCCAGCTGGTGCGCGATCGCCAGGCCCAGCCCGGTGCCGCCGGTGCCGCGGTTGCGCGAGCCCTCGAGGCGGTAGAACGGCTTCAGCACCGCCTCCAGCTGGTCGCCCGGAATGCCCGGCCCGTTGTCGAGCACCGACAGCGTCAGCCGCGTGCCGTCGGTCTGCACCCGCAGAGCCACCTCGCTGCCGAACGACAGCGCGTTGTCGATCAGGTTCATCAGGATGCGGCGCAGCGCATTCGGCCGCGACACGATCGGCGCGCTGACGCGGCCTTCCAGCTGCACCGCCTCGCCGGCGTCCTCGTAGTCGGCGAGCAGGCTCTCGAACAGCGCGTCGGCATCGATGCGGCACGGCGGCTCGGTTGCACCGTGCAGCGTGCGCGCGTAGGTGACGCCCTCGCGCACCAGCAGGTTCATCGCATCCAGGTCCTGGCGCATCTTGTCGCGGTCGGGGCCGTCGTCCATCAGGTCGGTGCGCAGCCGCATGCGCGTGATCGGCGTCTGCAGGTCGTGCGAGATCGCCGCCAGGATCTCGACCCGCTCGGCGGCATAACCGGCGATGCGCTGCTGCATCGCATTGAAGGCACGCGCTGCATGTGCCACCTCGCTCGGGCCCTGCTCGGGCAGCGCCTGGCCCTTCAGGTCGGGGCCGAGCTGGTCGGCCGCGGCGGCCAGCGCCGCCAGCGGCCGCGTCAGCAGCCGCACCGCGATCCAGGCGCACACCGCCAGCACCGCGAGCTGCGCGGCCAGCACCCAGCTGACCCAGCCCGACACGGGCATGTCGACGCGGCGCGCATGCACGATCACCATGCTCGCGTCCGACAGCCGCACCTGGATCTGCAGGCCGCCCAGCGGCTGCTGCACCTCGGCCACGCGCACCGTCTCGAACGGCTTCATCGCATCGACGATGGCGTTCGCGAACTGCCGCAGCATCGGCGCCGCCGGGGCCGGCCCGTCGGCGCTGCCGCCGAGCGAGAAGCGGTAGTTGCGGCGCTCCAGCCGCGCGAGCCAGCTGTCGCGCTCGGCGGCGGGCAGGCGGTCGATGATCGCGATCGAGCTCGCGATGTCGCGCTCGATGCCCAGCATCATCAGCTCGCGCAGCGCCATGCCGCGCTCGTAGCGGATCAGCACGAAGGTCAGCCCCTGCGCGATCGCGAGGCCGAGCACGATGATCAGCGTGACGCGGGCGAACAGCGAGCGCGGGAGGGGGAGCCGAGCCAGCTTCATGCGGCGAGCGCTTCGCGCAGGAAGTCGAGGCGGTCCTGGCCCCAGAAGATCTCGCCGTCCAGCACGTAGCTAGGCGAGCCGAACACCTGGGCCTCGATCGCGAGCCGGGTGTTCTCGTCGAGCTGCGTGTCCACCGCGTCCTGCTGCGCCAGCACCGCGAGCTCGGCGCGCAGCCCGCATTCGGCCAGCAGCTCCGACAGCACCGAGGGCTTCGAGATGTCGCGCTCCTGCGCCCACACCGCGGCGAACACCGCGCCGGCCAGCCGCATCGCGGCCTCGTCGCCGTCGTGCAGCGCGGTCGCGACGATCAGCTTCGCGGCCAGCTCCGGCGGCACCGGGAAGAAGCGCGGGGTCAGGTTCATCGGCACGCCGAGCTGGCGCGAGAAGCGCCGCAGCTCGACGAGCCGGTAGGCCTGGCGCTGCGCAGGGCGCCGCGCGAGCGGCAGGCCGCCCGACACCGCGAAGACCGCGTTGATGTGCACCGGCCGCACGCGCACGGTGGCGCCGGCGGCCTTCGCGATCGCGCCGAAGCGCGCATGGCCCAGGTAGGCCCACGGGCTCACCGGTGCGAAGTAGTAGTCGATGACGTGGCTCATGGTGGTGTCGGGCATTCAGGGCGGGCCGGGGATCAGTCGATCAGGAAGTCGACCTCGATGTTGCCGCGCGTCGCATGCGAGTACGGGCAGGTCTGGTGCGCGGCGTCGACCAGGCGGCGCTTCACCTCGGCGTCGAGGCCGGGCAGCGTGATCGACAGTGTGACAGCCAGCGCGTAGCTCGCGTCGCCGGCGGTCTTGCCGAGCGACACGCGGGCGTCGATGGCGGTGTCGGCCGGGAACTTGATGCCCAGTTGGCGCGCGGCGATCTGCATCGCCCCCATGAAGCAGGCCGAGTAGCCGACGCCGAACAGCTGCTCGGGGTTGGTGCCGGGCTTGCCCGATCCGGGCGGGCTCAGCTGCACGTCGAGCGCGCCATCGCTGGAGCGGCCCGCGCCGTCGCGGCCTCCGGTGGTACGGGTGGCAGCGGTGTACAGCACGTTGTCGATCTTCTGCAGCATGGCGAATCCTTCACGAGGGGTTGGTTGAAGCGAGCCTGTATTGCAATGGCCCGCTGTATCCCCGGTGTGTCGGCCACCCCCCGGATTTGCATTCGCATGTAGGCGCGGTGCGACCCGGACACACTGCAATACAAAGGCGCTGCATCCGGGCGGCCGGCGCACTACAGTCACGGCCATGCAAGCCAAGCCCAGCGACCATGTGCTGATCGTCGACGACGATCGCGAGATCCGCGACCTGCTGACCACCTACCTCGTCAAGAACGGGCTGCGCGTGGTGGCCGTGCCGACCGGCCGGCACATGCGCTCAGCGCTCGAGGAGTCGGGGCCGTTCGACCTGATCGTGCTCGACCTGATGCTGCCCGGCGAAGACGGGCTGACGCTGTGCCGCGACCTGCGCGCCGGCAAGTACAAGGCGACGCCGATCCTGATGCTGACCGCGCGCAACGAAGAGGCCGACCGCATCCTCGGGCTCGAGATGGGCGCCGACGACTACCTCGCCAAGCCGTTCGCCGCGCGCGAGCTGCTGGCGCGCATGCGTGCCGTGCTGCGCCGCACCCGCATGCTGCCGCCCAACATGCGGGTCGCCGAGGCCGCGTCGCACCGGCTGGCGTTCGGCGAGTGGGAGGTCGACACCGTGGCGCGCCACCTGCTGGACGCGAGCGGCGTGATGGTGGCGCTGAGCGGTGCCGAGTACCGGCTGCTGCGCGTGTTCCTCGACCACCCGCAGCGGGTGCTGAGCCGCGACCAGCTGCTCAGCCTCACGCAGGGGCGCGAAGCCGAGCTGTTCGAGCGCTCGATCGACCTGCTGGTGAGCCGGCTGCGCCAGCGGCTGCGCGACGATGCGCGCGAGCCGCGCTACATCAAGACGGTGCGCAGCGAGGGCTATGTGTTCGCGTCGGCGGTCGAGTCGCGCGACTGACGACGCACCGTGATGCAGTGGCAGCTGACCGGCTGGCGGATCTCGTGCGAGATGCCGCCGGCCAGGAACAGCAACGCAAGCCACCACCTGTTCATCGCGCCGGTGCCGGCGTTTCGGCCAGCAGCGCCTTGATCCGGCCTTCGGTCTCGCCGTAGCGGCCTTCGCCGAAGTGCGTGTAGACGATGCGGCCCTGCTTGTCGATCAGGTAGAGCGCCGGCCAGAACTGGTTGCCGAACGCGCGCCAGGTGGCGTAGTCGTTGTCCTGCGCGACGGCGTGCGTGATCTGCAGCTTGCGGATCGCTTCCTGCACGTTCGGCGTCGACTTCTCGAAGGCGTACTCCGGCGTGTGCACGCCGATGACGACCAGCCCCTGGTCCTTGTACTTCGCGTGCCATTCCTTCACGTACGGCAACTGGTTCAGGCAGTTGCTGCAGGTGTAGGTCCAGAAGTCGACCAGCACCACCTTGCCGCGCAAGCCCTGCATCGCAAGCGGAGGCGAATTCTGCCAGGTGGCGATGCCCTGGAAGTCGGGTGCAGCCACCGGGTGGGTGGCGGCTGGCGTGCCGATGGCCGGCGGCGCGGCGAGCGTGACGAGGACCACCGTCGCGGCGATGGCCGCGGCGGCGAGGAGGGTGTTGTATCGAAGGCTCATGGCAGTGGGGCGGCAGTGGCAGGTGCGCGGATTGTTGGATGCGCACTGCCGCCGTCGCGTGTTTTGCGTAGAGCTCTGTGTCGGCGCCGGAGCCCGACACATTACGTTTCACGGCACGGTCACGGTGTCGAGCTTCGACAGGCTGTCGACCTTGCCGTCGGCATCGATCGACTGGTACTGGATCGGGCCGAATCCCGGCGCGACCCACATGACGGTGGAACCGTACTCCGGGTGGTCGCCGATGCTGGTCCTGATGCGACAGGCATTGGTGAAGGTGCGGCCGGCCAGGGCCAGCGTCTCGTGGCCCTCGAAGGTCCAGGTCTCCTGCTGCTCTTCCGGGAGGAAGTGGCCGTTGGTGAAGTAGTTGTTGTCGGTGAAGTGGATCGTCACCGTCTGCGTGGGGGCCAGGGTCCTGGGGACCAGGAAGCCGGTGTAGACGGATTTCGTGGTCTGCACGCCCTCAGGGGTGTGGTCGTAGTCGCCCCAGAAGCGCAGGCCGTCCGGCTCGACCGACCAGTACAGCGCCAGGAAGCGCTTGTCGCCCGTCGTGCCGAAGTAGTCGACCTGCGCCTGGCGGGGCGTGCCGTCGAAGGTCTCGACGAGGTACTCGCCGTGCAGCGAACGGGCCTCGGGATCGGTGTCGGTCATCGTGTAGCGCAGGCCGGGCTTGACCGTGAAGCAGTCGCTGAGGTCGGGCAGCGTGTCGGTCGGAGGGTCGACCGCGGGCGGGCAGTCGTCGTCGCCACCGCAGGCGGCAAGCAGAGCACACAGGCCGGCGATCAGCAGGAGGGAAGAGGGGGTGCGTGATGGTTGCATGACGGTATGAAGGTGAGGTTGTTGAACAGCAGGGCACAGCTCCGCCAACCCATGCCGATCCGGGGATCGGCACGACTGCTCTGTTGCGCGGGGACTTCGTTAGTTGCAACCTTGAACGAACACGCGGTGCGTGCGTTGACGTGTCGTTCGGGTAAAGAAAAGTTTCCGGCTGACCATTGCAAAAGGGCGATGAAGTCGATCGGCGAATGCGATCGATGAAGGCGCCGATCACGCCTGCACAATCGGCCGATGCGCCTGCACCTTCTGTCTTCGTTGCTGTTGCTCGTCCCGTTCGCGACACTCGCGGCGCCCGACGAGGCGGCGCTCGGCCGCGCCGACGGCTACCCGGCGGCCCGCACGCTGAAGCAGGCCTACCAGGAGCGCTACCTCGTCGGCTCGTTCAGCGCGATGGACAGCTTCAATCCCGCGTGCACGCTGGCGCCGGCCGACAAGCCGGTCGCGCTGGAGGCCGCGGCCACCGAGACCTTGTTCACCTACCGCTACCAAGGCCGCCAGCTGACGCTGGACGACTACCTGCAGCACCAGCGCGCGACCGGCCTGCTGGTCGTGAAGGACGGCCGCATCGCCGCCGAGCGCTACAACTACGAGCGCACGCCGGCGATGCGGATGCTGTCGAACTCGATGGCGAAGACGATCACCGCGCTGGCGGTGATGAAGGCGCTGGAAGACGGCCTGGTGAAGTCGCTCGACGATCCGGCCGAGGCCTACGTGCCGGAACTCAAGGGCACGCTGTACGGCGGCACGCGCCTGCTCGACCTGCTGCGCATGGCGTCCGGTGCGCGCTATGTCGAGGACTACACGGCCGACGACGATCGTGCGCGCTTCAATGCCGCGGCGCGGCGCGCCGGCATCGTGCAGGCGGCGCGGCAGGTCACCGAGCGCAGCGATCCGCCGGGGCAGCGCTTCAACTACGCCGGTGCGCAGACCGAGGTGCTGGGCCTGGTGCTGCGCGGCGCGACCGGCCGCACGCTGTGCGACTACGTCGGCGAGCGGATCTGGAAACCGATCGGCGCGCAGGCGGCGGCGAGCTGGCTGCTGAACCCGGCCGACAACGTGGAGCTTGCGCAGGGCGGCTTCAACGCGACGCTGCGCGACTACGCGCGGCTCGGGATGATGATGGCCGCCGACGGGCAGGTGAACGGCGCCGCGGTGGTGTCGCGCGAGCACCTGCTCGACATGACCGATGCGGCGCGCCAGCCCGAGGCCTTCCGGCCCGGGCAGATGCAGTACCACGGCAGCCGCTACTTCGGCTACGGCCTGCAGACCTGGCTGCTGCCGGGCCGGCAGCGCCGCTTCATGCTGCTGGGCGTCTACGGCCAGGCGATCTTCGTGGACCCGGCGCTGAAGCTGGTGGTGGTGCACACCGCGGTCGGCAAGGACGCCTCGGGCGATGCGAGCGGCGACCACCTCGGCGTGGAGCGCGATGCGCTGCTGCGCGGGATCGTTGCGGCCTACGGGGACTGGTAGTCGCCGCGGTCCAGCAGCGCTGCGTCCTCATGCAACTGCCGCAGCGCGAGCAGCTGCAGCAGCGCCGGCGCGAGCACCGCGTTGCCAGGGTTCACCTGGGCGGCCACCGCCTCGGCCGATAGCGACCGCAGGCGTTGCGACAGCTCGCGCAAGCCGGCCGCCTCCAGCCGGCGCGCGAGCGGCGCCGACTCACCGGCCCATGCACGTGGCAGCCGCGCCAGGCCGTGGTGCAGCAGCGTCGCCAGCTGCTGCCGCAGCGCTTCGAGCTGCAGCGTGCAGGGGTCGGCACCGGCCGGCCGCGCCACGCCCAGCGGCAACGCGCCGAGTGCGCCGCTCGCCGCCGCGAAATCCGGCACCAGCAGCCCACCCTCGCAGCCCAGCGCCCACGGCTCCAGGCTCGGCACGCCGTGCTGCCAGCTCAGCACGCCCGCCACGTGGCGCAGCGCGCCGTGCCGCCCGCTCGCGGCGGCGGCCATCGCATCGAGCGCATGCGGCGCATGGCGCTCGTGGAAGCGCTGCACCAGCAGCGGCGCGCCGTGCGCATCGCGCAGCAACATCGCCACGCCTTGTTCGTTGGCGTCGTAGGCCGGCGGCTCCACCTCGGCCGGGCTGAACACGATGAAGCGCCGCGCCGCATGACGCGGCTGCAGCGCCGCCGTCGGGTGCGCCAGTTGCTCGGCGCGCAGCGCGGCCACGCTGTCGAAGCGCACCGGCGCGCCGAGCTGTGCCCAGTCGGCCGCCTGCGGCAGCACGCTGTTCTGCGAGCTGCGCGCACGCGCCAGCCGCACGCTGCCGTCGGGCCGCCGCGCCGCCTGCTGCGCCAGCAACTGCCCGCGCGCCAGCGCCTCCAGCAGCACGCCGGGCGCGAGTCGCTCGGCGGCGCGGATCGCCGCCTCGTCGGCACGCCGCGCCTCGGGCACCTGCCACGCATGCGCCAGCACCAGGCGCGTGCCGGTGTCGATGTCGGCCATCACGAGCGTGGTGCGGCGCGCCTCGCCATCGCGCTGCGTGCGCGCGCCCAGGCACATCAGGCGCACTCGGTCGAGCGCGGTCTCTCCCGCCTGGCCGATGCCCAGCACCGCGCCGGCATGGCCGGGCAGGCGGCCTGCGGCCAACCGCAGGCCCAGCTCGGCCAGCAGGTCCACGCCCTGCGCGGCGTCGTACAGCGCGCGGCGCTTCGCGTAGCCCTCGCCCCAGGTCTCCAGGTCGGCGAGCAGCAGCGACAACCAGGCCGCTTCCGCTGCGGCGATGCGCGCGGTCGACAGGCCTTGCATCCACGCGTCGGCGCCTTGCGACACGCCGTGCCGCACGATCGCCTCCACCAGCTGCTCGAACGGCGCGCGCTCGACCGCATGGGCCTGGCCTGCCGAGCCCAGCCGCACCGTCAGCTGTGGCGCCGCCGCATCCTGCTCGCGCGCTGCGCGGAACGCCCACACGCCGAGCGCGACGTGCTCGCAGGCGGCCGCGCGCACGCAATCGCAGCGGGCGGTTTCGAGCGCGGCGCCGCCCCAGTAGCGCACGGTGGCGCTCGGCAGCCGCGCGGTGTCGCACGGGTCGCCGCCGCCGCGCTGCCGCACCTCGATGCTGATGCCGGCATCGCGCAGCAGGCCGGCCTGCGTGAGCAGCGTGGCCGGCACGACGCGGGCCAGCGCCGCATCGTCGGCATCGGCGACGGGCGCAGCGACCGGCAGCGGCGCGGCCGCCTGTTCCGCCTGTGCCGAAGCCGATTCGCGGTACGCCAGCGCCGCGATCACCCGGTGCCGGCACACGCCGGCCGCATTGCAGCTGCAGCGCGCATCCTGGATCGCCACGCCCGCCGGCCAGCGGCACGACACGCCGTCGTCGAACGCCGCCTCCAGCAGCCCCTGCGCGTCCACCGACAGCCGCGGCCGGTAGCCGCCGGCCAGCTCGCGCACCGCGCGCTTGACGATGCCGGCATTCGCCGCATGCGACAGCGCCTCGGGCGACAGGTGCAGCAGGTCGTCGCGCACCGCGCTCACTTCAGCTTCTCCGCGAGCCACGTGGCGAGCTGCCCCGGCGTCATCGCGCCGACCTGCGCGCCGGCTTCCACCAGCCGGCCGGCGAGCTCCTTGTCGTAGACCGGGTCGGCCCGCTCGTCGAGCGCGGCCAGCCCGAGCACGGTGCTGCCCTGCGCCACCAGCGCGCGCACATGGCCGATCAGCACGTGCTCCGGCATGCCCTCGTAGAAGTCGCTGACGATCACGACCACCGCGCGCCGCGGCACGCTGATGCGCTCGGCCGCGTAGCCCACCGCCTTGCCGATGAAGGTGCCGCCGCCGAGCTGCACGCCCATCAGCACCTCGACCGGGTCGGTGACGCTGTCGCTCAAATCGACCACCTCGGTGTCGAACGCGACCAGGTGCGTCTTGATGCCCGGCAGGCCCCACAGGCAGGCCGCCGTCACCGCCGAATGGATCACCGAGTTCAGCATGCTGCCGCTCTGGTCGACCAGCAGGAACACCTGCCAGGGCTCCAGCACGCGCCGTGTGTTGACGTGGAACAGCGGCCGCTGGATCACCAGCCGGCCGCGCTGCACGTCGTAGTGGCGCAGGTTGCGCTGCAGCGTCGCGCGCGCGGCGAACTGGCTGGCCGCCCCCTGCCGGCTCAGCTGCTGCGGCTTGCGGGCACCGCTGAAGGCGCGCTGCACCTGCTTCGCGAGCTTCTCGACCAGCTCGCGCACCACCTTGTCGACCAGCTTGCGCGCCATCGCCAGCACCTGCGGGTTCATCAGGTGCTTGGTGCGCAGCACCGCCTGCAGCAGCGCCGGGTTCGGCGTCGCGCGTTCCAGCACGTCGAGGTTGGTCACCACCTCGTCGATGCCGTAGCGCTCGATCGCGTCGCGCTCCAGGCGCTCGATCGTCTCCTTCGGGAACAGCTCGTGGATGCCGTTGATCCACTCCGGCACCGTCAACTGCGAGGCCTCGCTGCCGCCGTGGCGGTCGAGCGCGTCGTCGGCATGGCGGCCATCCTGCGAGGGGTCGTCGCGGCCGTACAGCCACGCGAGCGAGCGGTCCATCGCGGCTGCATGGCCGCCGGCCGCGCCGAGGCTCGCGTCGGCGGCTTCACCGAGCAGCAGGCGCCAGCGCTCGGCGGCGTCGAGTTCGGGCAGCGGCTTCGTCATGTCAGCAAGCCGATCTGGTTCGCCCAGGCCATCGCCTGCGCCTCGACACGCCGTGCATCGAGCAGCGCCTCGGTGCCGTCGTGCAGCTTCAGCAGGCGCTGCCGCTGCCCGGCATCGAGGCCCAGCAGCCGCGCGACGTGCGCCGCCAGCGCACCGCGCTCGCGCGGCGGAAACCAGCCGAGCGCCGAGCGCAGCGCCGGCAGCGCGACCAGGAAGTCCTCGACCCCCATGCCGTCGAGCGCCGCATGGATCGCGCGCACGATGCCGTCGCTCTCGCTCGCCAGCGCGCGCGCGCACGAGAACAGGCCGTAGAGGAAATCGCCGAGCGCGTCGCGCGGCGGCATCGCGCGGGTGATCGCGATCACCTCGTCGCGCGCGGCTTGCGAACCGTCGGCCAACGCTTCGTGCTGGTACGCGACACCGAGCGCCGCGCCGCGCAGGGCCGGTGGCTTCGAAGGGCTGCGCGCGAGGCGCGCCATCGTCTGCCGCACGAAGCCGGCATCGAGCGCGGGCAGGTGCAGCCGCAGCAGCGTGTCGAACACGGCGGCGGCGCGCACGTCGGCCTCCAGCAGCTGCGGGCTGCCGACGCCGTCGCGGCCTTCGAGCAGCCACAGCAGCTGGCCGGCCATCAGCGCGAGGGTGTCTTCGAGCAGCGCGCGCGGATCGTTGCCCCAGAAGCCGGCCTCGATGATCGCGGCCAGCGACTGCGCGGCGCGCGCGAGTGCACCGTGGTCGTGGCTGCTGCCGATGCCCTGGCGCAATTGCTGCGCGAGCTCGTGGCCCATGTCGAGCAGCCCGGCGCGGATCGCCTGCATCAGGCATTGCGCGAGCACGGTTGCATCGCCCTGCGCATCGGCCACCTGGCGCAGCAACGCCTGGCGTGCCGCGGCCTCGAGCGTGGCGCCATGCACCGCGGCCTCGATCAGGTCGGGGTACCAGCGCTCGGTCTGCTGCAGCCGCCAATGCTCCTCGAAGGCCAGCTCGCGGGCCAGGCCGCGCGCGGCACGCGGCGCCTTCGTCTCGACCAGCTGCACGCCGCTGACCTGCAGGCAGCGCAGCTGCCACAGCAGGTGCGCGCGCGGTGTGTCTTCGGCGCGGCGGCGGTCGAGCACCAGCTTGTGGGCGCTGCGCTCGATCTGCAGATCGAGCGCGGCCAGCCGCTGCCGCACGTCGTGCAGCAAGGGCGGCAGCGGCGTGTCGCCGTGCAGGCGGCCGGCACCGTCGCCGGTCAGCGCGAGCAGGGCTTCGCGCAGCACCGGGT
>NZ_JBFUGW010000148.1:0-15750 GCF_056402735.1 Rhizobacter sp. P3_C12 | reverse complement strand
GCTCGTGCAGACACGCGTGTTCGAGGGCCGGCCCGACCGCCCCGCCGCCAACACGCCGCAGGACGCGGCCCGTGCCGTGCGCATGGCCCGCGCCCGCGGACTGAACGTCAGGATCTGGGAGATCGGCAATGAGCCCGACCTCTTCAGCACCGTGCGCGGCGACCCGAGCTGGACGGTCCAGCGCTATTGCGACGTCTTCCGCGCGCAGGCCGCGGCGATTCGCCGCGAAGACCCGAAGGCCTTGATCGCCGGCCCCGCCGTCTCCGGTGCGCAGCCCGGCGCACCGCTCTTCCTCGAACGCTTCGTCGCGTTGTGCGGCGACGTCGTGGACATGCTCACCTGGCACATCTACCCCACCGAAGGCGACGGCACCGAAGAGGCTGCGCTCGCCACGGTGGTCGAGGTCGACCGCTCGACCGCGCGCTTCTCCGCGTTGTGGAAGGACCGCTCGCGCAACCCGCTCGGCCACAAGCGGAGCATCCGCTTCGGCGTGACGGAGTACGGCCTGTCGTGGCGCACCGATCGGCCGCGCTTCCTGTCCGACCAGGTGGGTGCGATGTGGGCGGCCGAATCGGCCTTGCGCATGGCGCAGCAAGGGGTGAACCTGGCCCACTACTTCGCCTACATGGGCACCGGATTCCACGGGCTGCTGGACACGGGCGGCGTGCCGCGCCCGACCTACTACGGCTTCGGCCTGCTGGGCGAGCTGGATGGCTCCTTCGTCGAAGCGGCGAGCAGCGACTCGATGCTGTGGGCCCATGCGACGAAGAAGGGTTCGCAGCTTCAACTCGTGCTGTTCAACACCCGCACGCAGCCCCAGCCGGTGCGCATCGACGGCCAGGCCGCGCTGACGTTCAAGGACGCACGCTTCTTCGACGCCGGCATCGCGGAAGAGGAGAAGCCGTTGCAGCCGCTCGCCGCGCAGGCGGGACGCACGATCACCCTGCCCGCCCGCTCGATGGCGATCGTCCGGCTGGAGTTGGCACCATGAGGGCCGACCAGCTCCTGCGCCGCCGCCTGCTCGCCGCTTCGGCGCTCGGCGTGGGCCTGCCGGCCTGCGGCGGTGTGCCGAAGAAGGTGTCGAAGCTCGACGACGGCCTGGCCTTGCCGGTCCTCATCGACCGCGACGAGGACGGCAGCCGCGGCATCTTCTTCGGCATCTTCCGCGAGACCGCGTTGCCCGATCTGCTGGACGACGCGCAAGCCGACCTGCGCCGCCAGCCTGCGGCCGCGATGTGGTTCACACGATTCGGCGCGTCGTTCCCGGAGTCGCAGATCCGCTACCTCGCGCAGCGCGGCGTGGCGGCGCAAGTGACCTGGGAGCCCTGGGGCTTCGACAACAGCCCGGTGGCGCTCGCCGACATCGTCGCAGGCAAGTGGGACGCGACCATCGACGCCTGGGCGCAAGGCGCGGCGCGCGTCGACCTCCCCTTCATGCTGCGCGTGGGCCATGAGTTCAATGGCGACTGGTACCCCTGGTGCCTGGGGAAGAACGGCCGCCAGCCCCAGCTCTTCGCGCGGGCCCACCGCCACATCGTCGAGCGCTTTCGGGCGGCCGGCGCAAACAAGGTGCGCTGGGTCTGGTGCTTCAACAACGACAGCACGCCCGCGGAGTCCTGGAACGACCCGCGCGCGGCCTACCCCGGCGACGAGTATGTCGACTGGATCGGCATCGACGGCTACAACTTCGGCACCAGCCAGAGCTGGTCGCACTGGACGCCCTTCAGCCAGGTCTTCGGCCGCGCGGTCGCGATGGCCCGCGAGATCGCGCCGTCCAAGCCCATCGTGCTGGCCGAACTCGGCTGCTCCGAAACCGGCGGCGACAAGGCGGCATGGATCGAGCGCATGTTCAGCGACCTCGAGACGCTGCCCRACGTGCGGGCCTTCACCTGGTTCGACGTCATCAAGGAGACCAGCTGGGCGCTGAGCTCCAGCAACGACAGCTGGCTCGCCGCCATCCATGGCCTTCGCCGCGCGTCCATCCGCGGCAACGGGAACGCGCTGCTGTCCATCACCACCACGAGGAAACCGGCATGAACACCAGAAACGCCGCGGGCCATGCATGGCTCGCCGGAACGATCGTCGCCGCGCTCGCGGCGGGCTGCGCCATGCGGCCCGCGCCGACCAAGGCAAGCGCGGGCGCCGGCGCAGTGCGCACGCCATCGACCGCAGCGGCCGAGCCGGCCGTCGACGGCAGCCGCCTCGTGCTCGCGACCCTGAAGGCCGGCAGCGGGACCGAACAAGGTGCCGCCACCGACGCCTTCGCGTATTCGGAGAAAGCCGGGGACGCCACCGTCGGCAAGCCGGCGGCGGCCGATGGGGTCGCCCGCGTGACCGGGGTCATCTGGCCGCAGAAAGGCAGCACCTGGGCCGGGGTCGGCTTCACTGTCGGCGTGAGCAACGGCGGCAAGCCGATGGACGTCTCGGCCTACAAGACCGTGACGCTGCAACTCGCCGCCAGCACGCCCGGCGTGCTGCGCATCCGCGTGCTCGGCGACGAAAAGGCCGTTCGCGACGCCGGCTGCTACCCCGTCGTGCTGCAGCCGGTCACGCCGGAACTGCGCGAGTACAGCATCCCGCTGGCCAGGTTCGCCTCGGAGTCGTACTGCGGCGCCAATGCGCGCACCATCGCGGTCACGCAGGGCGCCCTGTCGGCGGTGGAAGTGGCCGACGCGAAGGTGGCCGGCGGCAAGCGCGACATCGACTTCCAGGTGGGCCGCATCACGCTGAGCCGCTGATCAGCGGCTCGACTCGCCATCGGGTTTCGAGACGAGAAGGTCTGCAGGCTGACAGTCGAGGTACTCGCAGATCCGCTGCAAGGTGTCGAAGCGCACGCCCTTCACCTTGCCCTGCTTGAGCAGGGACAGGTTGGCTTCGGTGATGCCGACGTACTCGGCCAGGTCCTTCGACTTCACCTTGCGCTCGGCGAGCATGATGTCGAGCCGGACGACGATGGGCACGGTGGGCGTCTCGCTTCAGACGATCTGCGCGTGCTCGTCGGCAAGTTCGGCAGCTTGCGTCATGACGTGCGCGATCTGCCAGACCATGCCTGCGAACAGCAGCATCAGCAATTCGCTGGAGCCGATCGTCAACCCGAGTGAGCGTTGGCCGGGAGGCGCGCCCAGCGTGAGAAGCACGCTGATCAGCGCCGACGACACGAGCCCGCCAAGCGCTGCGGCAAACATGCCGACCGCGAAGCCGCGCAGGTGTCGCACCGTGCCCAGGCTGAAGGTTTCGCCGCGCGCGAAACCGAGGAAACAAAGGCGCGCACGGAACAGGCCGTAGGCCATCGCACATGCCGGCAGCATGCCTGCCAGCACAGCCAGGCCAGCCTGCCACCCCGCGATCTGCAAACCGGGCTGAGCTGCCGGAAATGCCGACGTGCCGCCCAATCGCGCCAGCCAGATCTCGGGCGGTGTCGTGCACAACCCGTAGAGCGTGAGTGCCGGAATGGCAATCACCATCGCGAGGCATGCGAGCGCAAGCAACGCGTTGAGCCGCGCGCCGACCGGCGGAATTGCGCTTGGCGAACTCTTCATGCAGACCCCTTGTCGAGGGTCTCAGTTTGCCATATATTTCTGTAAAACAATAATAAAACAATGCGAAACAGAAATTTTCTCAACGAACTGAGCACAAGGAAATGGCATGCTGAATCGTCGTGCTGTCTGCATCACATTGGTCTTGCTGGCCGGGTGCGCGGACGTCAACTGGGAGCGCGCCTTCTACGAAGGCCAGCGCAACACGGCGCAGCAATGCCGGCTGAGTCGAAAGCCGGCCGACCCGCCCTGCCCGGTGCTTCCCGAGTTCGCCAACTATGAAAAGGAGCGCGCACGCGCGGCGGGTACCGAGCCCGCCGAGCCTGGGCGGCCCGCTGAGACACCCCGGCAATGAAAGGCCTGGCGCCCGGCGTCAGAGGGAGAAGCCGAGCAGCGCCGCCACGCCAGCCTCCTTGTTGGGGCGCGTGAAGCCGTCGCGCGTCAGCCGGCTCATCCTGATCGTCAGCGTGTCGGTCATGAACCACTTGTCGTACAGCGCGTTGATCTCGCCACTCGCGTAGAGGCGCATCAAGCTGCGGTCCACCGCCGCCAGCAAGACCTTGTCACCCTTTCGGACCATCACCGCATAGGGCTCGACCGAGAGGGCCAGGGCGCTCACCTCGAGCGAATCGAGCGCGCGGTCGGCGGACACCAGGCCGAGCAGCAACGAGTCGTCCTGCGGGAAGGCCCGCGCCCGGCCTTCCTTCAGCGCCTGGTATGCCTCTGCATTGCTGGTGTACGACTGGAATTGCGCACGCAGCTCTCCGTCGCCCAGTTGCTTGAACAGCTTCTCCGAGGTCGTGCCCTTGATGAGCGCGATCGGCAGCCCGTTCAGGTCCTTCACCGTGTTGACCTGGATGCTCCTGGACGTGAGAACGCGCATCGAGGCCACGAAGAACGAGTAGCTGAAATCGACCTTCTGCTGGCGCGCCTGGGTGTTGGTCGTCGACCCGCATTCGAGGTCGATCTCGCCGGCCTGCAGCTTGGGAATGCGCTCCGCGCCGCTGACGACCTTGAACTGCACCTTGAGTTCGCCGAGCTTCAGCTCGCGCTTGATCTCCTCGACGGCGTTCATGCACAGGTCGACCGAGTAGCCGACCGGCTGCTTCTGCGCGTTCAGGAACGAGAAAGGCCGGGCCGATTCGCGCACGCCGATGGTGATGGCCCGGCTGTCGCGGATCCGGGTCATGGTGTCGCCGTGGGATTGCGACCACGCAGCGCCGCTGCAACCCAGCAGCAGCAGGCACGACAACACGCGAGGCTGAAATGAAGACATGACCCGGACTCCTCCAAAAGCCCGGAGTCTGGAACTCGCCGTCACCGAAGAAATGATCGCCTCTCGATCGAATCATGATCTCTGACACCGCGCCGCCCTGCGTGAGGAATATCTCCGGATGCGCCGCATCGCCGAGCGCCTGTTCAATGCCCTCACCCGCTCTTCCCTACCTTGTTTCTCGAGCGGAGTCCTCACCGGGTCGCGATGGCGTGTCGGGGTATTCACGGGAATATCCAATCCGGTATCGAAGCGCGCCGAGAAGAGATTGGACCGTGCACYCACACCTCCATAGCATCGCCCCCCGCGATCTTGCCGATTGAGCGAGGCGCAACGGGCCCGTCACGTCGTGACGGCTGCTTTTTTCCGCGGAGACAGGAGTTCACTGGTGAAGACATTTCTGAGATCGATTCGATCGGCGGTTGCTGCCGGCTTTCTCGCCGCTGCGTTCAGCGGTGCACAGGCGCAATCGGCGGGCTACCTGCTGGTTCATTTCACGGGCGAGTCTGCGCAAGGCGAGCAGACCTACATGTCGGTCAGCACCGACGGCATGCATTGGTCGGACCTGAACAACAGCCAGCCGGTGCTGATGTCGACCGTGGGCGAGAAAGGCGTGCGCGACCACTCCATCGTGCGCTCGCCCGACGGTTCCAGGTACTGGATCCTCGCCACGGACCTGCGCATCGCCAGCGGCAAGGGCTGGGATGCCGCGATGCACCACGCCAGCACCAAGCTGGTCATCTGGGAATCGACGGACCTCGTGCACTGGTCCGAGCCGCGCCTGGTCGACGTGGCCGGCGCCATCCCGAACGCGGGTTGCGCCTGGGCGCCCGAAGCCATCTGGGATCCGGCATCGAACGCCTACATCGTGTACTGGGCCACCATCTCGCCGCTCAACGGCATCGACAAGCCGCGCATCTACTACGCGAAGACGACCGACTTCCGCAGCTTCACCGCGCCGCAGATGTACATCGACCGGCCCGGCACGCAAGGCATCATCGACACGCAGATCATCGAGGTCGCGGGCAGCGTCGGCGGCTTCAGGTACGTGCGTGCCTCCGGAGACGGCCAGATCACGCTCGAAGGCAGCCAGTCGGTGCTGGGCGCGTGGACGACCCTGGGCGACCTGTCGCAGATCGGCCTGACGGGCAGCATGGTCGAAGGCCCCATCCTCTTCAAGTTCAACAACGAGAACAAGTGGGGCCTGTGGGTCGACCAGTACGCTGCGGGCAAGGGCTACCTGCCGCTGACGTCGATCAACATGGGCAGTGCGCAGAACTGGCAGATCGCGTCGACGGGTTCGTACGACCTGGGTTCGGACCGCAAGCGGCATGGCGGCATCCTGAACCTGAGCGCCGCAGAGATGAGCCGCGTGAACGCACAGTGGGGAGGCGCCACGCCCATCAACCGGATGCAGTCCTCCAATTTTCCGGATCGGTACGTGCGGCATTCGAGCTTCGCGGTGCRCATCGATCCGAACGTCTCGCCGCTGGATGATTCGAAGTTCCGGATGGTGAAGGGGCTGGCGAACAACGCGGGCTACGTTTCCTTCGCCTCGGTGAACTTCCCGGGCTACTACTTGCGGCACAAGGACTTCGTCTTCGAACTCGCGCCGTATGACGGATCGCCGCAGTTCGCCGCGGACGCCACGTTCAAGCAGGTGCCGGGGCTGGCCGACACGAGCGCCAGTTCCTTCCAGGCGTACAGCGACTCGACCCGCTACATCCGCCACTACGCCTACGTGCTGCGCCTGGATCTCGTCAAGAACCAGACCGACCGCAGCGACGCGACGTTTCATGTGATCCCCTGACGCAGGTGAAGCACCCACCCGATTCGATGTAAATCGGGTGGGCTGAACTTGCATCCTGTTGCACTGCGTCTCGCTGCGCCAACGACCCCGCGTGGCCTCCGTCGATTCCGCAAGTTTCGTCATCTTTCCTGCCATCGCGACTCAGACACTAGCGCCGAAATCGAGGGCGCCGCATGTCGAATGAGATGGGCGCGCCGCACTTACTTTGACGCAACAGGATCTTCACGATGAGCATGCCAAACCAAGGCCCCAGACGCGCCAACGCGACGAGCGCATTGCTGTGCGCCATGGTGCTGTCTGCCTGCGGGGGAGGCCACGACTCGGACACCGCGGCACCTGTTGGGTCGGCACCTGCGCCTGCGCCTGCGCCTGCACCTGCACCTGCACCTGCACCTGCACCTGCACCTGCACCTGCACCTGCACCTGCACCTGCACCTGCACCTGCACCTGCACCTGCACCTGCACCTGCACCTGCACCTGCACCTGCACCTGCACCTGCACCTGCGCCCGCACCTGCACCTGCGCCCGCACCTGCACCTGCACCTGCACCTGCACCCGCACCTGCACCTGCGCCCGCACCCGCACCTGCACCTGCACCTGCGCCTGCGCCTGCGCCTGCGCCTGCGCCTGCACCTGCACCTGCACCTGCACCTGCACCTGCASCTGCACCTGCGCCTGCGGCACAAATCACCTGGCCCGATCCAGCGGCCATCGACTGGGGAACGGCACTCAGCACGGCCCAGCTGAACGCGAAATCGAGCATCCCGGGCACGTTTGCCTATTCACCCGCCATTGGCGCGAAGCCCGAGGTCGGCGTCCAGACGCTGTCGCTCACGTTCACGCCGCAGGACAAGACGAAGTACCCGACGAGCACCGTCGTGCGCAAGCTGACGGTCCACAAGGCCCAGCCGCCGGTCCGGTGGGATCTCCCCGCTGCCGTGCTCCAGGGGACCGCGCTCACGCCCGCGCAGATCACCACCGCGCCCTACGCGATCTACGGCGTCCAGGGCACTGCCGATCCGGCCTCCTACATGACCGACGACGGCAAGCCCCTGGGCAGCGCCACCACGGCCGCCGCCGGGACCGCCCTCGTCCAGGCCACGTTCGTGCCGAAGGACAGCGCGCACTACATCTCGTCGGTCATCAGCACCACCCTGACCATCGCGCCGGCCCCGGCCGCGGCGGCCATCGACTTCGGCGATGCGAAGCAGACCATCCAGGGCTTCGGCGGCTCGGCGGCCTGGTACTACAGCAAGATGTCGGACGAGCGCCTGAACGTCCTGTTCGGCACCAGCACCGCCGACAGCCTGGGGCTGAACATCATCCGGCTGCGCATCGCGCCGGCGAACTGGAACGCCTCGGCCAAGACCGCCGACACCACGCAATGGACTGCCGAGCTGGAGAACGGCATCGGTGCCCAGGCGCGAGGAGCCATCGTCTTCGCTTCGCCGTGGTCGCCGCCGGCGAGCATGAAGATCATCAACACGGAACGCACCAACCCGCTCTACAGCGGGCGCCTCGACCCCGCGATGTACGCGGACTACGCCCAGTACCTGAACGCCTACGTCCGCTATGCCGCCACGCGCAATGTGAAGCTCTACGCCGTCTCGCTGCAGAACGAGCCGGACTGGGACCCGAAGGACTACGAGTCCTGCCTGTGGAACGCCGACGAGATGACGGCCTGGGTCGGCGGCTACGGGGCGACGGCCATTGCCGGCACCACCACCAAGCTGATGGCGGCGGAATCGTTCTACTACTCGCAGGCCACCACCGACACGCTGCTGGCCGACACCAAGGCGGCCAGCAACCTCTCGATCGTCGGCGGCCACCTCTACGGCGGCACGCCGAACTATTCCAGCGCGGCCAAGAAGCTGGGGAAAGAGGTCTGGATGACCGAGCACTTCCTGGACTCCGTCAACAAATCGGACTCCAAGTCGTCATGGTCGACCAGCATCGACGACGCCATCGCGATGGCCAAGGAAGTGCATGACGGCCTGACGCTGTCGCAGTACAACGCCTACGTCCATTGGTGGCTCGTCAACTCCAACGACGCGACGCCGACCGGCCTGATCGGCACGAACAACAAGCCGACCTACTTCGGCATCGGGCTGAAGCATTTCTCGTACTTCATCCGTCCGGGCTACGTCCGCTACGACGCGACGGCGCTCCCGCAGAAGGGTGTCCGCGTCTCGGCGTTCGGCACTCCCCCCGGCGCAGCCGACAGCAAGGCCGTGGTCGTGCTCGTGAACGAGAACGCGGCCGACGTCACCCTGACGACGTCGATCGCCCCCGCCGGCCGCGCGCTGACCAGCCTGACGCCGTACCGCACCACCGGGACCGTCACGTTCGCGCAACAGCCCGCGATCGGCGTCAGTGCGAACACCTTCTCCATTTCGCTGCCGGCCAAGAGCATCACGACGCTGGTGAACTGAAAAAAGCAGATCAAGACATGACACTCGACAAGCAAAAMAATTCAAGCGCTTCCGCGGCCGGCACCGGCCGCATCGTGCTGCGAACGCTGGCCGGCGTGGCGCTCGGAGCCTTGGCGTCGTTTGCCGCCCATGCCGGCAACTGCGCGGACGCACCGGTCAGCGGCAAGACCTACACCATCGTCAATGAAGCAAGCGGCCTCGCACTCGACGTGCTGGGCTGGTCCAGGGACGACGGCGCCGACATCATCCAGTACCAGTCGAACGGCGCGGCCAACCAGCAATGGAAGCTCACCCAGGTGGCCGACGGATCGTGGTCGCTGCGGCCGGTGCACAGCGAGAAGGCGCTGGACGTCTACGGCTGGCAGACCGGCGACAACACGCCCCTCAGGCAGTGGGCCTACAAGAGCACCGCCAACCAGCTGTTCGCGCTGCGCGGCGCGGGCAGCGGCGCGGTCAACATCGTCTCGAGCTACTCGGGCAAGCTCGTGACCGTCGGTGACGGCAATGCCTTGTCGAAGATCTACCAGGACGCCGACAGGTCGTCRGCGAAGCAGCGCTGGTACCTGAACCCGGTCGACGGAAAATGCGCCGGGACGGCGAGCGGCAGTTTCGGCACCTTCATGGGCCAGACCCGGCTGCTGATCGGCGCACAGATGGACGACTCGAGCGCAGCAGCGGCCCCCTTCGACGTGCGCTACTCCTATCTCGCCAGCCTGCCGGTTCCCGACGACGCCTACCTGAAGGCGTGTCCGAGCACCCAGATGAACTGGTGGGCCTGCTGGGACAACACGCACGCGCCGGCAACGCAGCTGCGCAACAGCATCGCCGCGAACAAGGCCGCGACCTGGCAGAACGCGGCCCGCCCGCGCGTGCCGATGTTCACGTACTACGTGATGAAGTCGGCCGCGGGCTACCAGGAAGGCGAGGCCGAGCTGGCGGCGATGAACGATGCCGCAACGCTCAAGCGCTACCTCACCGACTGGCGCTTCCTGCTGCAGACGATCGGCAAGGAACGCGTGATCCTGCAGATCGAGCCCGACCTGTGGGGCTTCGTGCGCGGCAGGAACAAGGATCCGCATGCCGTGCCGGCCCAGGTGGCAGCCGCCAATCCCACCGACTGCGCCCAGCAGGAGAACAGTGCCGCGGGCCTCGGCCGCTGCATGATCGCGATGGCACGCCAGTACGCACCGAACGCGGCTGTCGGCCTGCATGCCTCGTCGTGGAACCACACCGAGAGCGGCAACGCCGAGGAGATCGGCAAGTACATGCTGGCCCTGGGCGCCGGCAGCGGCGACTTCGTGACCACCGACCCCGCCGACCGCGATGCGGGTTGGTACAAGGCCACCTACAACAAGGACACCTTCTGGACCGACCAGAGCTTCGCGGCCTACCTGGCCTGGAGCAAGAAGCTGGCCGAGGTCGTCGGCAAGTCCACCGTGATGTGGCAGGTTCCGCTCGGCAACTCGCAGCAGAACAACACGACCAACCACTGGCAGGACAACAAGGTGGACTACCTCTTCAACAACCTCGACAAGGTGGCTGACGCGCACATTGCCGGGCTGTTCTTCGGTGCCGGTGACACGCCCCAGACATCGCCGGAAACCGATGGTGGCCGACTGCTCGGCTGGACGCAGGGCTACGACAAGAAGGGCGGCGTGGGGCTGCGCTGATGCGCATTCGCGCCGCTGTCAATCCGATCCGTTCAACACTTCAAGGGAGACGAACAATGAACACCTCACGCACCTTCAAGGCCATGCGCCGCGCCACGATCTGCACCACGGCAGCCCTCGGCCTGCTGGGTTCAGCCGGCCTGGCGCACGCGCAGATTGCCGTCGGCAAGCCCAAGTTCCTCGGCAACATCATTGCCGGCAATCCGCCGGCCAACTTCAGCACCTACTGGAACCAGGTCTCGCCGGAGAACGCCGGCAAATGGGAGTCGGTGGAGCCGGTGCGCGGCCAGATGAACTGGAGCCAGCTCGACGCCGCCTACAACTACGCGCGCTCCAACGGTTTTCCGTTCAAGCAGCACACCTTCGTGTGGGGTTCGCAGGCGCCGAACTGGATCGACGGGCTGAGCGCGCCGCAGCAAGCCGCCGAAGTCGAGGATTTCATGCGCCAGTACTGCCAGCGCTACCCGCAGACGCAATACATCGACGTGGTCAACGAGCCGCTGCACCAACCGGCCAGCTACCGCGAGGCCCTCGGCGGCGCGGGCTCGACCGGCTGGGACTGGATCGTCTGGTCGTTCCAGAAGGCCCGCCAGCACTGCCCCAACGCCAAGCTCCTGATCAACGAGTACGGGATCATCAACGACGCCAATGCGCTGAACCGCTACAAGGGCATCGTCAACATCCTGAAGTCGCGCGGCTTGATCGACGGCGTCGGCATCCAGACGCACTACTTCAGCATCGACAACCTGGCGCCGGCCACGATCACGCAGAACCTGGACACGCTGGCCCAGGCCGGCGTGCCGATCTACGTGTCGGAGCTGGACATGACCGGTGACGACGCCACGCAGCTGGCGCGCTACCAGCAGAAGTTCCCGCTGCTGTGGACGCACCCGGGCGTCGCGGGCGTCACGCTGTGGGGCTACATCGAAGGCCAGACCTGGGTGGCCAACTCGCACCTCGTGCGCCGCGACGGCAGCGAGCGGCCAGCGCTGACCTGGCTCGGCAACTACGTGCGCAGCAACACCGGCGGCGGTGGCGGCGGCACGCCGGGCAAGTCCATCGTCGTGCGTGCACGCGGAACCTCGGGCCAGGAGCGCGTGACCCTGCGCGTCGGCGGCACCGTGGTGCAGAGCTGGACGCTCGGCAAGACCATGACCAACTACACGTTCACGACCAGCCTGTCGGGTGGCAGCACCGTGGAGTTCAGCAACGACGCCGCCGGCCGCGACGTGCAGGTCGACTACCTGAGCGTGAACGGCAGCGTGCGGCAGGCCGAGAACCAGACCTACAACACCGGCGTGTACCAGAACGGCCGGTGCGGCGGCGGCAGCGGCCGCAGCGAATGGCTGCATTGCAACGGCGCCATCGGCTTCGGCGACCTGTGAGCCCCTGCCTCATCTGAACGGAGACCTGTCATGAAGAACACGATGAAACTTCGCAAAGTTCTGTCGACGCTGGCGGCCTTCGTGCTGCCGGCGCTCACCCTGGGGGCCGCGGTCCCGGCACACGCCGCCATCACGGTGGACGGCAACGCCTGGTACACCCTCGTCAACGTCAACAGCGGCAAGGCGCTCGACCTCTACAACTGGATGACCGGCGACGGCGCCGAGTTCCGCCAGTGGAGCCGGCACGACGGCGCCAACCAGCAGTTCCAGCTGGTCAGTTCCGGCAACGGCTACTACCGGCTCAAGAACAGGCACTCGGGCAAGGTCGTCGACGTGTGGAACCTCTCGACGGCCGACGGGGCCGCCGTCAACCAGTACACCGACCATGACGGCAACAACCAGCAGTGGCAACTGGTCGGCGCCGACAACAACGCGGTGCGCTTCATCAACCGCAATTCGGGCAAGGCGCTCGAAGTCGCCGGCGCGTCGACCGCCGATGGCGGCGACGTCACCCAGTACACCGACTACAGCGGCCGCAACCAGACCTGGGCGCTCGTGCCCGTCGGCGCCACCACGCCGCCGCCCGGCGGCGGAACCGGCAACGTGGCGCTGCCGTCCAGCTTCCGCTGGACCTCGAGCGCAGCGCTGATGGTGGCCAAGCCGGCCGCGCAGTTCCCGGAAGTGGCGATCAAGGATCCGTCGGTCGTGTACTACAACGGCCTGTGGCACGTGTTCTCCACCCAGGCCAAGGGCAATGGGTGGGGCCTGGAGTACCGCTCGTTCCCGGATTGGTCGAACGCTGGGGCAGCCACGCCCTACTTCCTCGACTCCACCGCGATCGGCGGCGGGTACCGGGCAGCGCCGTTCGTGTTCTTCCACGCGCCTTCGCGGCTGTGGTACCTGGTGTTCCAGAACGGCAACGCCGCCTACTCGACCAACCCCGACATCGGCAACCCGGGTGGGTGGAGCGCGCTGAAGACCTTCTACGGCAGCGTGCCGCAGATCGTCCAGCAGAACACCGCTGGCGGCAACGGCAACTGGCTGGACTTTGCCGTGGCCTGCGATGCAGCCGACTGCCACCTGTTCTCCGCCGGCGACAACGGGCAGATCTACCGCTCGCAGACCACGCTCGCGAACTTCCCGAACGGCTTCGGCAACACGGTGATCGCGCTGCAGGATGCCGACCGCAACAAGGTCTTCGAAGCACCCCAGGTCTACAAGGTGCGCGAGACCGGGCAGTACCTGCTCATCGTCGAGGCCATCGGCAGCGGCGGCCGGTACTTCCGCTCGTGGACCGCGAGCAGCCTGGGCGGCGCCTGGACGCCGCTGGCCGCGAGCGAGTCCAGCCCGTTCGCCGGCGACGCCAACGTGAGCTTCCCGACCGGCAAGTGGAGCCAGGGCATCAGCCACGGCGAGATCCTGCGCACCGGGTATGACCAGAACGTCGAGGTCAGCGCCTGCAACATGCGCTTCCTCTACCAGGGGCTGACGCCTGGGGCGAAGGACAGCTACGAGAAGCTGCCGTACCGCCTCGGCGTGCTCACGCAGACCAACTCGCCTTGCTGATCTGTCCCGCGAAAACCCGTGAAATGCTCACGGGTGCCAGTACCGTTCAACCATTGATCATTTTTCGATCATGCATTGGATCCGAAGGCTGCCCACACTGCCGATGTGATGACAACGGCGGGTGTGCGATCGATGGTTCCACTTCAGTTCCGGCCGCTGCTGAGGCCGTTTCTCTTCATGGCGCGCATCCTCTTCAGCGACTTGAAACTGGAACGCGACGGACGGGACTTTCACATCCGCATCGCCGCGGCCCCACCCGATGCCGAACCGCAGGCGCTGAGCGAAGCGGCCATCGCCGAAGCGGCGCCGTTGCGGGCCGCGCTCAAGGCATTGCTCGATTCGCATCCCCAGGCCCGCAAGGTGCTGCGCCACCTCCGGTACGTCGAACGTGCGCTGGCCACCCAAGGCCTCGCCGCGCTGGCAGGAATACCTGTCGACGTCCTGGCGGTTGCGCTGGGCCAGCTGGATTCGATCGCCTCCGACGGGTCGAACCGTCACCTCGCAGATCTGCGTTCGAAGATGGCCCTCGCGGTGCTGGCCCGTCCGGAGGATCCGCTCGACGGCCCGAACGGCGATCGGCTGTCCGATTTCGCGACGGATTCCCGGCTGATGGTCGGAGATGCCTCCCACTCGGTGTTCATGGAGCTCGAGCGGCAATACCAGGCATTACTTCCGCCGGAGGCGATCCGCGCTTCGCTCGATGCGTCGACTCCGCAAGTTTCGTCAGCTTTCCCGACATCGTGACTCACACACTGGCAGAAATCGAGGGCACCTCATGTCGAATGAGATGGGCGCGCCGCACCTACTTTGACGCAACAGGATCTTCACGATGAGCATGCCAAGCCAACGCCCCAGACTCGCCACGGCGACAAGCGCACTGCTGTGCGCCATGGTGCTGTCTGCCTGCGGCGGAGACCGTGATTCGGGCACCGCTGCAGCACCGGTCGGGTCAGCACCTTCGCCCGCACCCGCACCCGGACCTTCGCCTGCGCCTTCGCCCGCACCTTCGATCACGACAGCCCTCGGCAAGCCCGGCCGGCTCCTCGTGGGCCTCGGCGCGGCCAGTMCTWTCGCGGACATGAAGGCCCAGCAGATCRCTCCGGACATCATCGATACCTATCTCGTGGCGGTCRCGGGTTTCAACTCTGGCGGCGGTAACGCATGGCCTCAATGGCAATACAACTATCCGGACGGTGGCGTCATAACGGTCTTCTCCAACGACGTCGCGGCCATGGGCGCCGTRCCGATGTTCACCCTGTTCCAGATGCCTTCCCTGCGGGGTGGCGACGTCACCGTCATCAACGACGCGCCGTTCATGGCCGCCTACTGGGCGCAAGTCAAGTTGATGTACCAGAAGATCGCCGAGACCAACCGCCCCACCCTGGTCAACCTCGAGCCTGACTTCTGGGGCTTCGCCCAGGGCGGTGCACCCGGCGGCGACCCGGCGAAGTTGCCGGCGCGCGTGAGCACGGTGCCGGAATGCGCCAGCSAACCGGAYACGGCCGTCGGCGTCGTCGGTTGCCTGCTGAAGCTCGGGCGGACGTACGCGCCCAAGGCGAGGATGGGCTTCCCCCCGTCGTTGTGGTCGGGGGATCCAAACGCCACCGGCRCYTTCATGGCCAAACTCGGTGCAGACAAGGCCGACTTCATCGTGGCGCAGACGAGCGATCGCGATGCGGGTTGCTTTGAAGACCCGAACCCCGTGCCAAATTGTGCGAATCGCGGCCCCGGCCCGTTCTACCTGGACGAGAACAACGTCACCACACCGAATTTCAACCAGGGCATCAACGATTGGAGCATCGTGCGAAGCCACCTGGGCGGCCTGCCGATCCTGTACTGGCAGACCCCCATGGGCGTGCCCTCGACGACGCCCGGCGGAACGCCGAAGCACTATCGGGACAACCACGTCCAGTACATGCTGACGCATACRACGCAGTACGCGGGCAACGGCACATTCGCGATCGTCTTCAGTCCCGGGGACGACACGTCGGCGGACATCACGAACGACGGCGGCCAGTTCGCGCGCCTGTCCAAGGCCTACCTGGCCAACCCCGCTCCGTTTCCCCGCTGAGCTCGAC
>NZ_JBFUGW010000147.1:0-16208 GCF_056402735.1 Rhizobacter sp. P3_C12 | reverse complement strand
AGGAACAGCCGCCCGCGCAAGCGGCGCAGCTCGCGCCCCGGCATCGCCCAGGGATCGCGGCCGAACAGCGACACGCTGCCGCCCGCCGGCCGCACCGCGCAGGCGAGCGCCATCAGCAGGCTGGTCTTGCCCGCGCCCGAGGCGCCGATCACCGCGACCTGCTCGCCCTCGCCGATGCGCAGGTCGAGCCCGCGCAGCGCCAAGCCCGGCACGCCGGGAGCGGCCGGGGCCGACAGCGCGCRCAGCTCGGCGACCGGTGCGGGCTCGCTCACACCACTCACTTCAGCAGGCCGGCGTTCTCTGCCGCGGCCTTGATGCCGACGTAGTTCTCGGGTTGGGTCGCGATGAAGCGCGTCGCGCGCTGCAGGCCCAGGATCTCCTTGCCCTCCGGCGTGGCCGGGTCGAGCGCGAGGAAAGCCTGGCGGATCTTCTCGCGCAGCTCGGCCGGCATGTCGGCATGCACCGTCCAGTTGTAGTCGTAGTAGGCCGGCGTCGTGTAGAACACCTTCACCTGGCTGGTGTCGACCTTCTTGTCGGCGACGAACTTCTCCCACACCGAGATGTTCAGCGCGCCGGCATCGACCTTGCCGCTGGCCACCGCGGCGATCGTCGCGTCGTGCGCGCCCGAGAAGCTGACGCGCTTCAGGTCGGCATCGGGGTTGATCTTCGCGGCCAGCAGGAAGCTGCGCGGCATCAGGTGGCCCGAGGTGCTCGATGCCGAGCCGAAGCTCAGCGTCTTCCCCTTCAGGTCTTCGAGCTTCGCGATGCCGCTCTTCGCATCGGTGATGAAGACCGAGCGGAAGCGCTCGTCCTCCTCGCGCTGCACCAGCGGGATCACCTTGCCGTTCGAGCGCACGCTCGCCTGCACGAAGGTGAAGCCGCCGAACCAGGCCAGGTCGATCTTGCGGTTGACCACCGTCTCGACCGCCGCGGCGTAGTCGGTCACCGGCGTCCACTCGACCTTCATCCCGAGCTTGCCCTCCAGGTACTTGCCGAGCGGCGCGAACTTGCGCGCCAGCTCGGTCGGCGATTCATCGGGGATCGCGGTGACGCGCAGCACGCCGGGCGTGGCGGTCTGCGCCGCGGCGGTGCCGGCGATCAACGCCAGCGACAAGGCGGCGAACAGGTGTTGGAACGAAAGTTTCATCGGAGAAATCCAGCGGTTCAGGAAAGGGAGGAAATGCGCAGCGCGAGTGCCGCGATGCCATCGGGTGACAGGTCATCGGCCTCGACGCGCTGCGCCTGGCCGATGCGTTCGAGCTGGCGCCCTTGCGAGCGCGCGTAGAGCGGATCGTAATGCCGGGCCATCAGCGCCTCGAACAGCGGCGGCAGGTCGCGCTGCAGCGCCCAGGCCTGCCATTGCGCCAGCGTCTCCTTCGGCAGCAGCTCGCGCAGGCCGCCCAGCTTGTCGGCCAGGCGCTGCGGGTCGTCGCCGAGCCAGGCGTAGTCGCGCAGCAGGTAGGCGAGCCGCGCCTCGGGCGTCGCCGCGATCTCGACGACCGGGCTCTCGCGCAGGCGCTGCAGCAGCGGTTCGGGCACCGTCAGGCGGCCGATGCGGCGGCTCTCGGCCTCGACCCAGATGCGGCGCTGCGGATTGAGCCCCTCGAGCGCGTGCAGCAGCTGCGTCTCGAAGCCCTTCTGCGACGGCTGCTCGGTGCCGGGCAGGTCGCCGAGCACCGAGCCGCGGTGGGCCGCCAGCGCCTCCAGGTCGAGCACCTGCTCGCCCTGCTGCGCGAGTGCGTGCAGCACGCGCGTCTTCGCGCTGCCGGTCGGGCCGCACAGCACGCGCAGCGGCAGCGCCGGCGCGCGCGTGGCCAGCTCGCTGATCACGTGCGCGCGCCACGACTTGTAGCCGCCCTTCAGCTGCTGCGCATCCCAGCCGACCAGCCGCAGCCAGTTGACGAAGCTGCCGCTGCGCAGGCCGCCGCGCCAGCAATAGAGCAGCGGGCGCCAGTCGCGCGGCTTGTCGCGCATCAGTTCGTCGAGGTGGCGGGCGATGTTGCGCGCCACCATCGCGCCGCCGATCTTGCGGGCCTCGAAGGCGGACACCTGCACGTAGGTGGTGCCGACGATGCGGCGCTCGTCGTCGCTGAGCACCGGGCAGTTGATCGCGCCGGGGATGTGGTCGAGCGCGTACTCGGCCGGCGTGCGCACGTCGATCAGCACGCTGAACGACGGCAGGTCCTCGACCGTGGTGGGCTTGTGGCTCAACGGCATGCCCCCCGGCGTTTTTTGATCGACACTCCGACGATGATGACCGAACCCATCCGACTCACTTCCTTCTCTCACGGCGGTGGCTGCGGCTGCAAGATCGCACCCGGCGTGCTGGCCGACATCCTCGCGCGCGCGCCGCAGGGCCTGGTGCCGCCCGAACTGATGGTGGGCACCGAGACCGCCGACGATGCGGCGGTGTACCGGCTGAACGACCAGCAGGCATTGGTGGCCACCACCGACTTCTTCACGCCGATTGTCGACGACCCGCGCGACTTCGGCCGCATCGCGGCGACGAACGCCATTTCCGACATCTACGCGATGGGCGGCACGCCGATCATGGCGCTGGCGCTGGTGGGCATGCCGCTCGACAAACTGCCGCCGGCCGTCATCGGCGCGATCCTCGAAGGCGGCGCGAGCATCTGCCGCGAGGCCGGCATCCCGATCGCCGGCGGCCATTCGATCGACGTGCTGGAGCCGATCTACGGGCTGGTCGCGCTCGGCCTGGTGCACCCGGATCGCGTGCGCCGCAATGCCGATGCGCGCGATGGCGACGTTCTGGTGCTGGGCAAGCCGCTCGGCGTGGGCATCCTGTCGGCCGCGCTGAAGAAGGGGGTGCTGGATGCGGCGGGGTATGCGGAGATGCTGCGCCACACGACGCAGCTGAACCGCGTCGGCAGCGAGCTGGGTGGGCTCGACGGCGTGCATGCGATGACCGACGTGACCGGCTTCGGGCTGGCGGGGCACTTGCTGGAGGTGTGCCGGGGGTCGGGGCTGGCGGCCGAGCTGGACTTCTCCGCGCTGCCCTTGATCGAGTCGGCCGCCGCGCATGCGCGGCACGGCATCGCGACCGGCGCGTCGGCGCGCAACTGGGCTGGGTATGGCGCCGACGTGACGCTCGCGCCCGGGTTGCAGCCGTGGCAGCAGGCGCTGCTGACCGATCCACAGACCAGCGGCGGGCTGTTGGTGAGCTGCGCGCCCGAGGTGGCGGCGCAGGTGCTGGCGCGGTTTCATGCCACGGGGTTTGGACAGGCCGCCGTGATCGGGCGCATGCGGGCGGGGTCGCCGCGGTTGCAAGTCACGTAGCCCGGATGCCAATCCGGGTTCTTCGCGCACCACCGCATTCCCGGATTGGCATCCGGGCTACGAGAGTGCCTCGAACTTCTTCGCCAGGAAATCCACCAGCGCCCTCACCCGCCCCGGCACGAAGCGGCCGCTCGGCAGCAGCGCGTGCAACGGGTAAGGCTCGGTCTCCCACTCGGGCAGCAGCGGCAGCAGCGCACCGCTGAGCAGTTCGCTGCGGATGTCGATCTGCGACTTCAGCAGCACGCCTGCCCCCGCCACCGCCCATTCGCGGGCCAGCGAGGCATCGTCGACGGTGCGGTCGCCCTTGACGCGCACCTCGACCCAATGGCCGTCGCGACCGAAGCGCCAGCCGCGGAAGTTGCGCCCGCCGCGGTCGAAGGTCAGGCAGTTGTGCTGCAGCAGGTCCTGTGGCACCTGCGGCGCGGCGTGCCGGCGCAGGTAGTCGGGCGATGCGCACAGCACCGGCCGCGACGGCACCAGCAGCCGCGCGACCAGGCCCGAGTCGGCCGGCGTGCCGTAGCGCAACGCGACATCGACATCGTCGCGCACCACGTCCTTCGGGCGATCCCCCACGCTGAGCACCAGTTGCAGGCCGGGATGTGCGGCCATGAACTCGCTGAACCACGGCAGCAAGGTGGTGCGCGTCAGGTCCGAAGGCGCGGCAACGCGCAAGCTGCCGACCAGCGCACCGCGCTCTTCCGTCACCTGCGATTCGCCCTCGGCCAGCAGCTCGAAGGCCCGCGTCGCATAGCCGAGCAGCGTCTGCCCTTGTGCCGTCAGCCGCATCGCGCGCGTCGAACGCTCGAACAGCCGCGTGCCGAGCTGCGCCTCCAGCCGCTTCAGCATCGCACTGGCCGCCGCCGGCGTGATGCCGAGTGCCGCAGCGGCAGCCGTCAGCGAGCCGCCCCGCGCGGTCTGGATCAGCACGTCGAAGTCCGCGATATTGCCAACCTTCATTTGAAATTGATACTTTCTCAGCAGGCTTATCAATCGATGTTTGCGATTCTAGAGTTCGAGCCTCACTCACTGGAAGCCCCCATGAACCGCCCACAGACTCCCCTCACCGTTGCGTCCACGTCGATCGCCCGCGAAGCAGCGGCGCGCCTGATCGACGCCGCGCGCGCCGCCTGCCATGACATCGGCATCGAAGCCACCATCGCCGTCACCGATGCCGGCGGTCACCTGAAGGCGCTGGACCGCACCGACGCCGCCCCGTTCCTGACCGTCGACGTCGCGATCGACAAGGCCTGGACGGCCGCGTCGTTCGGCCTCGGCACCCATGTGTGGGCGGGCATCGTCAAGGACCCGGTCGTCGCGCAACTCGCGCACCGGCCGCGGCTGGTCGCCGTCGGCGGTGGCTGTCCGATCGTCCACGACGGCCGCGTCGTCGGCGGCATCGGCATCTCCGGCGGCAATGCGCTGCAGGACCAGCAGGCGGCCGAGATCGCGCTGAAGGCCGTCGGCTTCGACGTCACGCAGGCCTGAGCAGCCTCAGCCCAAAGGATCGCAGGCGATGCGGAAATCGACGTGGTAGTGCTCGTCATGCCGCACCCACGCGCGGCCCTTCATGAAGTTGACGTGCTCGCGCAGCCAGTCGCCGCGCGGCGTGGCCAGCAGCATCGGCAGGTACGGCGGATCGAAGATCACCATCGCGAGGCCCGCGCCGTGGCGCCGTGCCGACTCCGCGAGCTGGAACAGGTGCTCCGCGATCGCCGCGAAGTCGACGCGCAGGTCGCCGAAGCGGCCTGCCGCATCGAACTCGATCGCGTACCCGAGCTTGTTCGTCACGCCCGTCGGCAACGGCACCGACGCGCCGGCCGCGTTGCGCACCGGCACGAAGAAGTCGACCGACAGGCCGTTCTGGTGACTGCGGTGCGGCCGGATGCGGCCGCCACTCGCCCAGCCGGTTTCGCCGTAGACGAACACCGTGCCCGGCAGCGCCGTCGCGAGCTGCGCATAGGCGTCGACGACGATGTCGTGCACCGTCGAGTGCACATGGGTGCGGCCGGCCGTCACGCCGAGCCGGCTGTAGGCCGAGAAGTTGGCGCCGTCCGTCGGCAGCGCAACGCCGTCCTCGAGCCGACCCTGGGCCACCGTGCCGAAGCAACGGCTCGCCGCCCACGACGGCAGCGCGGCCGCCGATCCGCACAACGCGAGCAGCGCCCGCCGATGGATGCGGCTCACGGTGGCGGCGCCTCGCTCTCGCCGCGCTGCCAGATCTCGTGCCGGTGGATGCCGCCCTGCGCATCGACCGCCAGGTAGCCGACGTTCTGCGACTGCAGGAACGCCAGCGCGTCCGCCTGCAGCAGCATCGCGATCGTCGTCAGCGCGCCGGCCGCCAGGCAGGCCGGCGCCACCACGCTGACCGAKTGCCAGTGCGACACCGGCATGCCGCTGCGCGGATCGAGGATGTGGCAGTAGCGCACGCCGTCGTGCTCGAAGAAGCGTTCGTAGTCGCCGCTGGTCGCGAGCGCGCCATCGCCGAGGTCGATGCGGGCGACCAGCGCGCGCTCGTGCCGCGGGTGCTGCACGCCGAGCACCCAGGGCCGGCCGTCGGGCCGCGGGCCGATCAGGCGGATGTCGCCCCCCAGGTTGACCATGCCGTGGCGCACGCCGCGCGTCTGCAGCAGCGTCGCGGCGCGATCGGCCGCGTACTCCTTGCCGAAGCCGCCGAAGTCGAGCTCCATGCCGGCCATCGGCAGCTCGATGCGCCCGACCTGCTGCGGCCCGCGGCGCTGCCAGCGCAGCTTGCTCCAGCCGACGCGCGGCAGCAGGTGCGCARGCTGGCCATCAGCCGGCTTGCGGCCGGCCTTGAAATCCCAGGCCTGGCGCAGCATGCCCGAGGTGATGTCGAACAGCCCGCCGCTGCTCGCATGCAGCTGCGCGGCGAAGTCGAGCAGGTCCGCCGTCTCGACGTCGACCTCGACCGGCCGGCCGCTGCCCGCCGCCGCGTTGATGCGCGACACCACGCTCGCCTCGCGATAGCGCGAGAACTTCGATTCGATGCGCCGCACCTCGTCGATCGCCTCGCGCGCCAGCGGCTCGGCCTTCTTGCGGCCGAGGTCGGCGATGCGGATCTCGCACTCGCAGGCCATCGCGCTGAAGCCGAAGCCGAGGTCGTCGGGCTGCGCCTCGGCGCGCGCCGACATCGGATGGGACACGATCGGCTCGCTCAAAACCTGCGGCTGATGCCGACCTGCAGCATGCGCGCCTTGAACGGCTCCAGCCCCTGCGAGCCCTCGCCGCCGGCACGCCACTCGCCGCGCTGCTGGTAGGCCTCGCCCTTCAGGTCGAAGGTCCACAGCGCGTCGACCGCCCATTGCAGCTTCAGCCCCAGCGTGAACGCGCCGAAGGCCGACAGGCGCTGGTCCGGCGAGTTGTAGGCGCTGGCATCCCAGCCCACCGGGAACGGCGCGCCGAGCGTCGCGTCGTACACCGGATCGGTGTAGAACGATGCGGCGCTCTGCGTGTAGTAGCGCAGCAGCGGCGCCAGGCTGACGCCGCCGCCGACCGGCTTGATCCACTCCAGCTGCAGCGTGCTCGCCTTCACCTGCCAGCTGTCGTTGTAGGCGCGGTAGCTGGTGCGCAACGTGGAGCCGTCGCCGGCGAAGTGGTGGTTCCAGCGCAGCAGCAGCGCGGTCTGGCGGCGCTCGCTGGGGCGCGCATCGAGCGCCTTGTACGGATCGTTCAGGTAGCCGGTGCTGCGGCTGTGCGTCAGGTTGGCCTGCACCAGGTCGTCGCCGGTGACGGCCTGCGTGACGCCGACGATGAAGTCGTTGGTGCGCTTGCGCTCGTCGCGGATGGTGCCGGCATAGCCGCCCTCGGTCGGGTCGATCTTGTCGCCGGCATGGCCGAAGCCGGCATTCCAGGTGGTGTTGTTGTCGTCGCTCGACAGCGTGCCGGCCACCGAGAACGCGCGCGACAGGTAGTCGTGCTCGGTCGAGTAGGCGCCGCCCAGCGACAGCGACGCGCGCTGGAAGTAGCGCGTCACCTTCAGGTCGCCGGCCTTGCGCTCGTCGTCCATCGTCGACGCGCCGGACACGCTGCTGTGGTAGCGCGGCGTCGCGCCCGACACATGGTCGACCGTGGCCGTCGCCTCCAGGCCCCAGTCGCGGCCGATGGGTGCTGCGAGCAGGAACGACGGCGAGTTCACCGTGATGCGTTTCCAGCCGGGCTGCGAGTCCTGGTAGTTCAGGAAGCGCAGGCCGATGAGGCCTTGCTCGGGGGCGTTCTCGGCGCGCGCTGACGAATGCCAGACACCGGGCAAGGCCATCGCGGCGAGCACGAGGGTGCCGAAGGGGGCGGTCAGTTGCATCCGCAGCCTCCGCCACCGACGCCGTAGCCGCCGGACGCGTTTTCCTTGCTGGTGTAGATGTGCTGCTCGAAGCGCTGCTCCAGCGCATTGCCGCCCATCGTCATCTCGGGCTTCGCGAGCTTGCCTTTGTCCCAGGCCTTGGGCGGTTCGTAGTTGGCGCAGCCGGCGATGCAGCCCAGCACCAGCAGCCCGATCGCTGATTTCGTCATGGTGTTCCCCTGTCGTCGCGCGAGACTTTAACTCCCGGCGTGGAACGCTTCATGCATGCCGCCGCGCACCGTTTGAACGCTGGAGGTTCGCGATGCTGGACAGCACCACCACGAAGTTCTCACACGTGAAGCCGGGCGACACCGCCTGGCGCAGCGACGGGCTGCGGGATTTCTTCCTGTACCGCGACCTCGGCGTCGAGGAAGCCACCCGGGGCCGGGTGCTGGCGCAGCTGGTCAAGGCCAACATGGCACCCGAAAAGGGCACCGGCTGGCACCGTCATGAGGCGCAGTTCCACATCGTCATCATGACCAAGGGTTGGGCGAAGTTCATGTACGAGGACCAGGAGACGCTGGTCTCGGCCGGCGACTGCGTGCACCAGCGCCCCGGCATCGTGCACTACCTGTTCGACTACTCGCCCGACATGGAGTACATCGAGATCGTCGGGCCGTCAGACTTCACGACCATCGACATGCCGGGGCCGTGCGAGGTGCCTCCGGTGACGCCCTGGACCCGCGCATAGCGGGCCGAGCGCCGGGCCGCCCCAAGCCGGCCCGCATCCCCTCGGGGGATCGGTCGACGTACCCGTCGGCCGAGGGGTGGTCATTCCTCTAGAACTCCATGTCGAGTTCTTCGATGTCGTCGGGCTCGGCCTTCGCCGCAGCGATCCACTCCTTCATCTCCGGCATCGCCATGATGGTCTGGCAGTAGAGGATGCAGGGCTTGTTCAGCTTGACCCCGTAGGTCAGGAAGCGCGTGACGACCGGCGCGTACATCGCGTCGGCCATCGTGCGCTGCGCGCCGAACAGGTACGGGCCGCCATACGCCTCGAGGCACTCGGTCCAGATCTCGGTGATGCGCTCGATGTCGGGCTGCGCGCCGGCCCAGATCTTGTGCCCCGGGTGGTGCGCCTTCAGGTTCATCGGCAGCGAACTGCGCAGGTTCGCGAAGCCCGAGTTCATCTCGCCGCTGACCGAACGGCAATGCGCCCGCGCGATGCGGTCCTTCGGCATCAGGCCGGCGCCCGGCTTGATCTCGTCCAGGTACTGCGCGATCGCGAGCGTGTTCCACACCTTCGCGCCCTCGTGCGTCAGGCAGGGCACGCGGATCGACGGCGCGAGCAGCAGCAGCTCCTTGCGCGCATCGGCATCGTCGGGCGACACCATCACCTCGTCGAAGTCCAGCCCGGCGAAGCGCGCCAGCAACCAGCCGCGCAGCGACCACGACGAGTAGTTGCGGCTGCTGAGCGTCAGCGTCGCCTTCGCGGTGGCAGCCTCCGCTTTCCTTGGAGCAGGCTTGGCAGCGGGCTTCTTCGCGGCGACGGTCGACATGCGGGGTCTCCGAAACCACGCGGCGGGGCGGCGTGTCCGGTAAGGCATTGCAAGCGCTGTGCCATTGCCCGGTGCCTGCGGGCCGGCTGGCGCGCAAGTTGCTGGCTCTGCGGTGCGCGCTACCGCGCGCAGGAGAACCCATGATGTACCAGGCTTACCAGGCCCACGCCGACATGATGTGGCCGCTGCAGGCGCTGGCCCGCACGGCGCTGCCGATGCTGCAGGACCCGAGCTTCGGCTGGTCGGCGCTCGCCGGCAACCGCAAGCTCGCGGCCGCCTGCGAGCTGATGGGCCTGGCGCAGGTGACGCACCACCGCCCGGCGTTCGGCATCGACAGCGTGCTCGTCGCCGGCGAGCCGGTGGCCGTCACCGAGGAGGCCGCGCTGGCGACGCCGTTCGCGACGCTGCTGCACTTCCGCAAGGACACGGGCAACCGCACCGCGGCACCGCAGCCGCGGGTGCTGATCGTCGCGCCGATGTCCGGCCACTTCGCGACGCTGCTGCGCGACACCGTGCGCACGATGCTCGCCGATCACGACGTCTACATCACCGACTGGCACAACGGCCGCGAGATGCCGCTCTCGGCCGGCCCGTTCGGGCTCGACGAGTACACGCAGCACCTGATCGACTTCCTCGCGGCGATCGGCGACGGCGCGCACCTGATGGCGATCTGCCAGCCCTGCGTGGCCGCGCTGAGCGCCGTCGCGGTGATGTCGCAGGACCGCCACCCGGCCACGCCGCTGAGCCTGACGCTGATGGCCGGGCCGATCGATTGCCGCATCAGCCCGACCGAGGTCAACAAGCTCGCGATGACCCAGGACATCGCCTGGTTCGAGAAGCACCTGATCGGCGTCGTGCCGTGGCGCTACCCCGGCGCCGGCCGGCGCGTCTACCCGGGCTTCGTGCAGCTGACCGCGTTCATGAGCATGAACCGCGACCGGCACATCAATGCCTTCAAGAGCTACTACGAGAACCTGGCGCACCCCGAGCCCGACGAAGACCGGCTGAAGCAGGCCGCCGCGACGCGCAACTTCTACGAGGAGTACTTCGCGGTCGCCGACCTGCCGGCCGAGTTCTACCTCGAGACCGTGCGGCTGGTGTTCCAGGAGTACGCGCTGCCCCTTGGCCAGCTCACGTTCCGCGGCCGGCCGGTCGATCCGGCCGCGGTCCGCCGCACCGCGCTGCTGACGGTCGAGGGCGAGCGCGACGACATCTGCGCGCCCGGCCAGACGCTCGCCGCCCAGGACCTGTGCAGCGGGCTGCGGCCCTACATGCGCACCCACTACGTGCAGGCCGGCGTCGGCCACTACGGCGTGTTCAGCGGCCGGCGCTGGCAGAACCACATCTACCCGATCGTGCGCGATGTGATCCACGTGTCGCGCCAGGTGTGACTTCCGTGACGGCCGATCCGCCAAGATGTATCCGGCGGGTTACTCAATGGCCACATCTGGTTACGAGTTGACTTGCAGACTGCCGCTTCCCGCACTTGCCGAGAAGGAAGCTACGATGACAACGCGCCCTGCAGCCTGCCCCACCGATCGCCTGACGGGCGACTACTCGACACTGGACATCGACCTCACCGTCAGCCTCGACGACCTCCGGCGCGCCTACAATGCGCCCCACCCGTCATTGGGGAGTAGCCGCCCTGCAGCCCCTGCAGGGGCGTGCGTCAACACACTTGGCCCCCAGGCCATGGCGCACGCAGCAGTGACCCTGTCACACGCCTGGCAAGACCGATGACCGTGCTGCCTCCGGAAGGGCCGGGGTCGCGGCGCGGTCATTGCGTCCACCGGCCCCGGAGCACTGCCCCCTCATGGAAGCCTTCCTCGTCTCGACCGGCGCCGTCGCGCTCGGCGAGATCGGCGACAAGACCCAGCTGCTCGCGCTGCTGCTCGCCGCGAGGTTCCGCCGCCCGGTCCCGATCATCCTCGGCATCCTGGTCGCGACCCTCGTCAACCATGCGCTGGCCGGCGCCGTCGGCACCGCGATCGCGGCCTGGCTCGGCCCGGACACGCTGCGCTGGATCATCGGCGGGTCGTTCCTCGCGATGGCCGCGTGGATGCTGATCCCCGACAGGATCGACGAGGACGAGGCCACCCCGCAGCGCTTCGGCGTGTTCGGCACCACGGTGATCGCGTTCTTCCTCGCCGAGATGGGCGACAAGACRCAGATCGCGACCGTCGCCCTCGCCGCGCGCTATGCCGATCTCGGCGCGGTGGTGGCCGGCACGACGCTCGGCATGATGCTGGCCAACGTGCCCGCGGTGCTGCTCGGGCACCAGGCCGCGACGAGGCTGCCGATCAAGCTGGTGCACGGCATCGCGGCGGCGATCTTCGCGGTGCTGGGCCTGCTGACCTTGTTCAACGTCGGGCACCTGTTCTGACTACTTGGCGATGAGATCCCCGCTCGGCAGCGCCGGTGCTTCGTCGTGCACCGGCGCGGGTTTGCGCTCGCGCACCAGGTAGGAATACACCACCGGCACCACGATCAGCGTCAGCAGCGTCGACGTGATCACCCCGCCAATGATGGCCCGCCCCATGCCCGCCTGGATCTCGCCGCCCTCGCCGAGCGCGAGCGCCAGTGGCAGCATGCCGAACACCATCGCCGCCGTCGTCATGATGATCGGGCGCATCCGCACCAGGCCGGCCTGCAGCAGCGCGTCGGCCATCGAGAGGCCCGCCTTGCGGCCGTGGTTCGCGAAGTCGACCAGCAGGATCGCGTTCTTCGTCACCAGCCCCATCAGCATCACCAGGCCGATCATCGAGAACAGGTTCAGCGTCGAGCGCGTCACCCACAGCGCGATCATCACGCCCAGCAGCGCCAGCGGCAGCGACACCATGATCGCCACCGGCTGCAGGAAGCTGCCGAACTGCGAGGCCAGCACGATGTAGATGAAGATGACGGCCGCGACCAGCGCCATCAGGATGCCGCTCAGGGCCTCGGCCTGGTCCTTGGTCTGCCCGCCCACGTCGAAGCGGTAGCCCGGCGGCAGCTGCGTCTCCTTGACGATCTTCTGCACGTCGGCGCCCACGTCGCCGCTCGGGCGGCCCTGCGTGCCGGCATAGATGGCCTGGCGGCGCTGCAGGTCCTGGCGCTTGATCACCAGCGGGTTCACCACCGGCACGATGTCGGCCACGCGCGACAGCGCGATCGGCGTGCCGTCCTTCGCATAGGCGACCGGCAGGCTGTCGAGCTGCGTGATGTTCTCGCGCGAGGCCTGCGGCAGCCGCAGTTCCACGTCGACCTGCTCGCCGTCGGGCGAGGTCCAGTAGGTGGCCACGTCGCCGTTCACGTAGGTGCGCAGGCTGGTCGCCAGCTGGCTGGTGGTCAGGCCGAGCTCGCGCACCGCATCGGGCTTCAGCCGCACCGCGTAGGCCGGCAGGCCGGGCTTCACCGAGGTCGTCAGGTCGGCGATGCCCTTGACCTTGGCGACCTTGTCGGCGAGGCGCTGCACCTCGGTCTCGAGCACCTTCGGATCGGGCCCGAGCAGCGCGACGTAGATCGGCTGCTGGCCGACCGTGATCTCGATGCCGGGAATCGGCTTCAGCGCCTCGCGCATCACGGCCTCGACCTCGCTCTGCTTGCGCTTGCGCTCGCCGGGTTTCACCAGCTGGATCGCGAGCGTCGCCGAGTTGCGGCTGCCATTGCCGGTGTCGCCGATCGTCGTCGAGGTCAGGCGCACCTCGCTCATGCCGCGGATCACCTGCTCCACCTGCGCCAGCTTCGCGCTCGCACGCGGCAGGCTGGTGCCCACCGGCAGCGTCACGTTCAGCTGGATGTAGCTGTTGTCGGCATCGGGGATGAACTCGCTGCCGATCTGCGTCGACAGGAACAAGGCCATCACGAAGCTGCCGAGCGCGCCCAGCAGCACCAGCGCGCGTGGGGTGACGGTCGCCAGGCGCACGCTGCGCCGCTGCGAGCCGTCGCGCCGGCCGTCGGCATCGAAGGGCCGGCCCCAGGCCGGGATCGGCGGGAAGAGCACGCGGTAGCGCCGGCCCGAGAACACCCAGCGGATCGTGCGCTCGTAGACGACGTGCAGCACGTCCATGCCGCGGTCGGTCCAGCGCATCAGGTGGCCGAGCACCGGCAGCTTCGCGAGGCGGTTGGTCGGCGGGTCGCGCCAGATGCTGGACAGCATCGGGTCGAGCGTGAAGCTGACGAACAGCGACACCAGCACCGCCACCGCCACCGTGACGCCGAACGGGAAGAAGAACTTGCCGATGATGCCCTTCATGAAGGCCACCGGCACGAACACCGCGCAGATCGCGAAGGTGGTGGCCATCACCGCCAGGCCGATCTCCTCGGTGCCCTCGCGCGCCGCCTGCACGTGGCTCTTGCCCATGTGCACGTGGCGCACGATGTTCTCGCGCACCACGATCGCATCGTCGATCAAGAGCCCGATGCACAGGCTCAGCGCCATCATCGTCATGAAGTTCAGCGTGAAGCCGAACGCGTACACCGCGATGAACGACGAGATCACCGCGATYGGCAGCGTGAGGCCGGTGATCACCGTGCTGCGCCAGCTGTGCAGGAACAGGAACACGATCGCGATCGTCAGCAGCGCGCCCTCGACCAGCGTGTGCTTGACGCCCGTCAGGCTGCGCTCGACCCAGTCGCTGTCGGCGTACACCAGCTTCAGCTCGACGCCGGGCGGCAGGCTCGTGCGCAGCTCCTCGGCCGCCGCCTTGATGGCGGCGCCGGTCTCGACGATGTTGGCGTCCTGCTGCTTGTAGACCTGGAACGAGACCGCCGGCACGCCGTCGACGCGCGACAGCGAATCGGGCTCGCGCTCGCGCTCGACCAGCTCGCCGAGGTCGGCCAGCCGCACCACCATGCCGTTGCGCGATGCGATCACCACGTCGGCGAAGGCCTTGGCGTCGCGCACCCTGCCCTCGACGCGCACGATCGCGTCTTCCTTCGCGCTGCTGAGCAGGCCGACCGGCATGTCGGCATTGGCGCGCTGCAGCGCGGCCGACACGTCGGCCGGCGTCAGCTGGTAGGCGCGCAGGCGCTGCGGGTCGAGGTCGATGCGCACCTGGCGCACCGTCATGCCGCCGACGTCGACGCGGGCCACACCGGCCGAGCGCTCCAGCCGCTTGCGCACGACCTGGTCGGCCAGCAGCGAGAGCTCGCGCGCGCTGCGATCGGGCGCCAGCAGCGACAGGTAGACGGTGGGCTGCGCGTTGTCGCCGTCGAAGCGCGAGACGAACGGCGTCTTCGCGTCACGCGGGAACACCGGCTGCACCGCCGCGACCTTGTCGCGCACGTCCTGCACCGCGCGCGTCATGTCGGCGCTGAGCTGGAACTCGACGACCGTCTCGCTGCGGCCCTCGAAGCTGTTCGAGCGGATCATCTTCACGCCGGCGATGCCGTTGAGCGCGAGCTCGATCGGGCGCGTCAGCTCGGTCTCGGTCGCATCGGGCGAGGCGCCCGGGTAGGCGACGCTGACGAACACGATCGGCGGCGAGATGTCGGGCAGGCGCTCGACGCGCAGCTGGCTGTACGAGAACAGGCCGAGCACGCACAGCGCGGCCATGATCATCGTCGCGAAGACGGGGTTGTTGATGGAGACGCGGGTGAACCACATGGCGGTCGGTCTCCGGGATCAGGAACTGGCGACGGCAGAGGCCGCGCTGGCGGCCTTCGGCGCCGTGCGCTGCGTGACGATCTTCGCCGGCTGGCCTTCGCGCAGGTTGTCGAAGCGCGCGCCGAGCACCTGGCTGTCGGCCGCGAGGCCCTTGGCGATCTCGATGCGGTCGCTCACGGCATCCTTGCGGCCGGTGATCACGATGCGGCGCACCAGCGCGTCCTTCTCGAGCGTCCAGACGAAATCCTGGCCCGAGGCCTGGCCGACCGCGCTGATCGGCAGCGTGAGGCGCGGCGCATCGTCGGGCAGCACCACGCGGGCCTGCGCGTACTGGCCGGCGCGGAACAGCTCCTGGCGGTTGTCCAGCACGACGACCACGCCGATCGCGCGCGTGCCGGCTTCGGCCGCCGGGGCGATGCGGTCGATGCGGCCCGGCACCGGCTGGCCCTGCCCTTCCACCTGCACCTGCACCGGCTGGCCGGGCTTCAACAGCGAGACCTCGTGCGTGCCGACGGTGCCGGCGAGCTCCAGCGTCGACAGGTCGACCACCGTCAGCAGCTGCTGCTCGGCGCTGACCTTCTCGCCGGGCACCACGTGGCGCTTGCCGACGATGCCGGAGATCGGCGCGACCAGCGCCGCTTCCTTGACACCGACGCGCGTGGTGGCGAGCTGGGCCTGCGCCGACTTGAGCTGCGCGCGCGCCGAATCGAGGCGGGCCTGCGACGACTGCAGCGCCGTTGACGAGATGAAGTTCTGCGCCGACAGGCCGACGTTGGCGGTGTGCGTGCGTTCGGCCTCGACCAGCGCGGCCTGGGCGGATTCGACCGAGGCCGAGCGATCAGCGACGCGGCTCTGCAGGTCGGCCAGGTCGATGTCGCCGAGCAGTTGGCCGGCCTTGACGCGGCTGCCTTCGGCCACCTTCAGCTCGAGCAGCGTGCCGGTCGCCTTGGCGCGGATCACCGCGGTGCGCGGCGCGACCAGCGGCCCGGAGAACTCCACCACCAGCGGCATCGCGAGCTGCTTCGGCTGCACGACCTCGGACGCGACGAACTCGAGCGCGACGAGCGCCGGCTCCTTCTTCTTGTCGCCGCCCTCCTTCGAGCCGTTGCTGAGGCGGGGCACCAGCGCCAGCACGAGGCCGACGACGGCCACGGCGCCGATCGCGCCGCCCACCCAGAGTCCACGCCGGGAGGTCCGTGATGATCCTCCGCCCACCGGCTGCTGCCCGTGTGAGGCGGCGCCGTGATCGTTGTGTGCTGTATTCATGGGCGGGAGTGTAGATTCGGCCCCCGCCCGTCTGACAAGGTCTGCGACAGACTGCAGATTGGGGGGGGTGAGCCGTGAACCGGGCCGATGAATTGGCGGAACTTCGGGATGGTTTGCGGGAAGGCGCGTGCGGGGAGGCTGTGGTGCGCCGGTTGGGTCGGTCCTCGCCCCGGGGGGCGAGGACTGCCCTCCGCTGTCTGATTTC
>NZ_JBFUGW010000146.1:0-16250 GCF_056402735.1 Rhizobacter sp. P3_C12 | reverse complement strand
AGGTGGGGTCGTCCCATTTGCCGATCACCTCGATGGTCTCCCACTTCTTGCCGGAGGCCTTCAGCGCCTCCTGGATGCCGTCGTGCCGGTCGCGGTCGACCGAGGTGCCCGAGACGCCGCGCACCTCCAGCACCTTGCCGCCGTTCGGCGTGTTCTTGATCAGCCACTGGCCCCAGTAGGTGCCCAGTCCCTTCTGGTCGACGTTGACGTTGATCGCCTCCTCGGTGTCGAGGATGTTGTCGAACGCGACCAGCACCACGCCGGCATCGTTCGCGCGTTTGATGACCGGCTTGAAGGCGGCAGGGTTCTGCGCGTTGACGACGATCGCATCGAAGCCGGAGTCGATGAAGTTGTTGATCGCGGCGATCTGAGCGGCCACGTCTTCGCCGGTGGAGACGACCTTGTACTCCTTCAGCTTCGCGGCCACCTCGGGCTGCGCCGCATAGGCCTTGGCCGTCTTGATCATCTGGATGCGCCAGGTGTTGGCGATGTAGCCGTTGGCGAGCGCGATGCGGTACGGGCCCTTCTTGGCCGGGTACTGGAACAGCTTGGTCGTGGTGCTCCACGGCGCGAAGCACTGCGGGTCGGAGTTCGCGGTGGTCACGACCTTGGGTGGCGCGGCGAGCGCGGTGGTGCCGAAACTGCCACCGAGGCCGAGCAGCAGCGCAAGCTGCAAAGAACGGGTGAGGATGAACGCCATGGCCGGGTCTCCTTCATGCAGGTCCCGAGTCGAGACCGGGAAGGCAATGTAGCCACTTCGCCGGGGCGCGAAAACTCAGGTGAAACCCGCTCGGGCGGGACAGGGCTTGTCCCGCGGCGTCCGGCCTGGCGCCGCGTCAGTGCAGCGCGCCGGTGTCGTTCTCGACCGTGAAGGCGCTGGAGTAGCCGTCGCCGCTCACGGTGATGGTCAGCGCAGCCCCGGTGGAGGTGAGGGCCTGGCCGGAGTTGCCGGCGTTGAAGGTGATGGTGCGCGTGCCGGATCCGGCGATGCAGCTCGCGACGGCCGACGGGCAGGGCAGCGTGGCGAGGGTGGCGCCGCTGACGTAGGCGACGCTCGCGCCGGTGGCGGTGATCGTCGCGATCACCGGGCGGCGCTGGGTCAGCGAGAGGCGCTGCGCGGTGTGCAGCTGGCTTTGCAGCTGGTCGCTGAAGGCCAGCAGGCGCCACGAGCTGGTGTCGACCAGGCGGGGGAGGGCGAAGACGGCCAGCGTGCCGATGATGACGATCACCATGACCAGTTCGATCAGGGTGAAGCCCGCTTCGACAAGCCGGCCGCGCATGGTTCAGGTGCCGATGGCGGAGAAGTTGGCATCTGTCAGCGTATTGTTGTTCGAGTCCTTGAGAACGCACGACACCGTCGCATCGGCCGCCACGGCTGCGGCCGTGATGGTGTAGTTGGTCGGCATCGTGACCTGCAGCAGGGTGGAGACAGTCGAGCAATTCGCGATCGCAACGGCTGACGTATTGCCTGCCTTCTTGGCGGCGTAGTTGATCGCGGAGGCCGCGCTCAGGCTGCCGGCCATGGCGTTGAGGGCCGCCTGTTGCGCGTCCTTCTTCATGTCGATGTACTTCGGCAGCGCCGTCACGGCCAGCACGCCCAGGATGACGATGACCATCGTGAGTTCGATCAGGGTGAAACCAGCTTGCTTCTTCATGGGGACTTCCTTTGAAAGGCGGTTGTTGCCAGCGACGCCGCCCGGTGGAATCACCTCGAACGACTGGGGTCTGCGAACAGGCCCGATTGCCTGGGTTCGCTTGACTGGCAGGTGAATGCTGACAAGCGACTTTGGAGAGAGCATGCAGATTCGCGAGAGGCTCTCGTCAGGATTGCAAACCATTGCAAACCAATGCGACGGGTCGGCTCAACGTGTGCCCGGCTTCTTCGCCGCACCGTCGAGCGTGATCACGCGGCGCTGGCCTTCCATCTCGTCGAGCGATGCGCGGCTCTGCTCGGTGATGCGCTGCCAGTCCTCGGGGCCGCGGATGATGGTCGGCTTGATCAGCACCACCAGCTCCTTCTTGCGGCCGGCGTTCACCCGGTTGTTGAACAGCGTGCCGGTGATCGCATTGCTGCTCGCGCCGGGCAGGCCCGAGCTCTGGCGCGACGACTCCACCTGCATCAGCCCGCCGATCGCGACGATCGCGCCATCGGGGATGCGCACCACCGTGTCGGTCTCGTTGACGCTGCTCGAGGCGAGCGGCAGCCGGTAGTTGCCGATGGTGCCGAGGTCGATCTGCTTGGTCTTCTCGACCACCGAGGTCACCGAGGGGTGCACGTGCAGCGTGACCATGCCGGCCTCGTCGATCTGCGGCGTCACGTCGAGCGCGATGCCCGAGAAGAACGGCGTGAGCGTCAGCGTCGGCAGCGTCGTCGTGCCGGTGCTGGTGGAGGTGCCGGTGGTGATGCTGCCGCCCGACACGTTGGTGACGAAGTAGTCGTCGGTGCCGACCTTCAGCACCGCCTTCTGGTTGTTCAGCGTCGCGACGCGCGGGCTCGACAGGATCTGCACGTCGCCATGCGTCTCGAGGAAGCCGAGGATCGACTGGAAGCCGCCGCTCGCGAGCGCCAGGCCGGTCGCACCGCTGCCGGAGATCGGCAGGCCGACGACATCGGCGAGCGCCGACGACGTGCCGCTGGCGAGCGTCGGCAGGCCGTTGCCGTTGCTGACCAGCGCATTGCCGGCGCTGCCGCTGCTCTGGCCCATCGAGAAGCGGCTGCGCAACACCGACCAGTCGATGCCGCTCTGGAAGCCGTCGCGCAGTTCCACCTCGATGATCTTCGCCTCGAGCATCACCTGGCGTTCGACCGACAGCCGCGTGCTGCGCAGGAAGGATTCGATCTGGCGCAGCTCGTCGGGCATCGCACGCACCGCGATCGTGCCGGACTGCGGGCTCGCGATCACGTTGCGGCCGGCCGCGGTGCCGACCATCGCGCGCAGCGCCTCGGTGGTCTCGCTCCAGAAGTCGCTCTTCGAGGTGGTCGACACCTGGCTGCCCTCGGTGTCGCTGCCGCGCGAACGGCTGCCGCTCGACGCGGTGCTGCCGCTGCTGCCGTTGCCGGTGCTGCTGCCGCCATCGCTGTTCGCCGGCGGGGCGCCGGAACTGATGCGCATGTCGCTGCGCCCGCTGCGCTGCGTGTGCAGGTAGTTCACCATGAAGATGCGCGTCTGCAGCGTCGGCGGGAACACCGTGACGCGCCGGCCGTCGATCTTGTAGTCGTAGCCATAGACCTCGCGCAGCGATTCGAGCGCCTCGCGCATCGTCACGCCCTTCAGCGTCACCGAGATCGTGCCGCCCACATCGGGGTGCATCAGCATGCTGTAGCGCGAATCGGTGACCAGCGACAGGAAGACGTCGCGCACCTGGGCGCCGTTGACGATCAGGTCGAAGCGTGATTCGGGCGGCGGCAGCGATGCCGCGGGTCGTGCCGGTGGCGCCGGCGGTACCGGCGTGTCGGGGGTCGAGACCGGTGTCGAAGGCGGGCGCTGCGCCAGCGCGGCCGCCAGCTCGGCCTGCAGGCTGGCGTTCGGGCTGGCGGTGCGCAGCGGCTGGTCGGCACAGCCGGCGAGCGCGATGGCGATGGCGATGGCGATGGCGATGGCGATGGCGGACAGCAGGGTCACCCGATGCGGGCCCGTGCGGCAAAGCTGCGTCACTGCAGGGGACGGGTTCATGGCGGGAGATCCTTTGCGGGCGATCGATTCGGTGCCTGAGGCGGCGTGGGGGTGAGGGCGGATGTGGGGGTGGGGCGCCGGATGACGCCGGGATACAGCGGCGTCCGGCGCAGCCCTTGCGCGTCGCGCAGCCAGACGGCGTCGTCGTCGATGCGCTCGATGCGGCTGCCGCCCAGCAGGTCGCCCACCGACAGCTGGCGGCCTCGGTCCACCACGTGGCGGGTGTTGCCGATCACGGTGATGTGGCGAGGCGATTCGTCCGTGGCGTCGCGGGGCGCGCCGGCGCTCGCAGCCGGCACGGCGGCGGCCGGTGGCTGCATCGGGTCGCGCAGCGGGTCGGCGGCCGCGCCGAGGGAGCAGCAGCCGAGCCAGCAGATGAGCCAGCGGCCGAACCGGCGCAGTGTCCCGTGGCGTGTGCTCATGGCGTGCCCTCCACGAGGTACAGGCGCAGCGTGAGCGTCGATGCCGCGGACGGGCTGGCGGTCAGCTTCAGTGCATCCCAGCGCAGGCCGGGCAGGGCGCTCTCCAGCGCGGCCAGGTACTCGACCAGGTCGACATAGCTGCCGCTCACGGCGAGATCGACGCCCTGCCAGCGCACGGCGGTCTTCGTGACGGCCGAGGAAGCCGCCGACGACGGCGGATCGGCGGCGGTTGCCAGCTTGCGAAGCGTCAGGCGCTCGTGGCGCGCCAGCGTGCGCTCCAGCAGTTGCGCCAGCGCCGTGCGCTCGCCGCCCGTGGCGCCCAGGCGCTCGATGTCGGCGTCGACGGCCTGCTGCCGGGCCTGCAGTCGCGCGATGTCGCGGCGCAGCCGCATCACTGGCGATTCGGCGTCGGGCGCGTGCGTGGCCTGCGCGAGCCGGGCGCGCAGCGTGACGAGCTCGGCGTTGTCCTGCTTCAGCCGGGCCGCCAGCAGCTTCTGTTCGGCGAGGGCCGGCGACAGCACGAACGAATCCGCGGCCGCGGCCATCAGCAGCGCGATCGACGCGAACAGCATGCAGCGCTCGCGCAGCCCCAGGCCGTCGATGCGATGCGCCAGTCGCTTTCGATGGGAGCGAAGCATCATGGCTGCACTCCCGCCAGCGCCAGCGTGAAGCGCCAGTCGTCGCCGGCCTGGTCGACCTTCAGCGCCGTCAGCGACTGGCCGGCCAGCAGCGGCTCGCCGGCCAGCGCGGCGAGCCACGGCTTCAGCGCCGATGGATCGAGCGTGCGGCCGGACAGCGACAGCGAGTCGCCCTGCATCGCGATCTCGTCGAGCCAGGCGGATGCGGGCACCGTGCGGGCGATCAGGCGCAGGCGTGCCGAATGGCTGCGGCCGTCGACGATGCGACCGCGCAACAGCTCGGCCAGGGTCTGCTCGCGCTCGGCCAGCCGCCGCTGCAGCGACTGCAGGCTCTGCTCGAGGCTCGCGGTGCTGGCGGCCGCGCCCGGGTTGGCCGCGATGGCGCGCTGCAGCGTCTGCCGTTCGGCGTCCTGCTGCTGCGAGGTAGCCTGCAGCGCGCGGCCGAGCGCCGCGTTCTGGACCGCGGTCCATGCGCAGAGGGCCGCGATGCCGAGCGTGAGCAGGGCCAGCGCCTGGACCAGGGTGCGGGCCGAGAAGTGCCGAGGCTGCGTCAGCAGGATCGGGCTGAAGAGGTTGATCTGTTGCGGCATGGGTCGGCTTCAGCGGGTGCGGGGGTCGTCGCGCAGCAGCGCGCCGAGCAGCGGCAGCACCGTGCGCGCGAGCGCGCCGTCGCCGCGACAGGCCGCCATGACGCCGTCGAACACCGGGCGTGGATCGAGCGTCGCGACGGGCTGGCCGAGCTGGCGCGCGAGCATGGCGGCGAGCGCGCTGCTGGACTCGCCGGCGTCGACCGTGATGCCGTTCAGCGGCAGTCCGGGCCAGGAACGCTCCCACAGGTCGAGCGAGCGCTGCACTTCGATGACGATGCGGGGGGGCTCGGCGTGGTCTTCCTCGATGGCCACCTCAGCCCCGTAGTCGACGATGTCGGGCATCTCGCCGGCATCGAGCAGTGGCATCGGCTGCGAGAGGCTTTGCGGCAGGGTGGGGGTGCCGAAAGGGGAGGCGGCGAGCACGCCTTCCCACGCGAAGCGACGGGTGTAGAACAGCTCGCCGTGGGCGCAGATCGTCAGCAGGCAGTGTTCGCCGTGGCGCATCAGCAGCGCGCCGGCCCGGTCGCCCTGGGCGCCGGCCCGTGCGAGGGCGCACTGCAGGTTGCGCTGCGCCGTCTCGCGGATGTCGATGGTGGCGAGCTGCAGGCCGGCCGCTTCGCACAGCGATGCGAGGTCCTGGATCACGCGGTTCGGTGTTGCGGCGACGAAGGCCTGTTTCGGCCCGTGCGCGCGGCCGTCGCCGACGTGCATCACGTCGATCGTCAGGTCGTCGACATGGCAGTCGACCAGGTCCTTGATGCGCCAGCGGGCCGCGGCCTTCAGTTCCTCGGGGGCGACCGCCGGGGTGTCGATCTGCAGCAGCTGGCACTGCGGCACCTGCAGCAAGGCGATGACCGAACGCGTGGGCAGGCCGAGTGCGCGCAGGCGGCCGGCCAGCTCCTGCGGGCGTGCGGTGTCGACGGGCACCGTGCCGCAGCGGCGCAGCAGCGGGCGCTTGCCGCCGTCGATGGCCGACACCTGGGCGTAGACCAGCGTGCTGCCGTCGAACGAGATGGCCAGCGAATCGGGGGAGGTGGGGCGTGTCCACGGCCAGCGCAGGGTCATGTCAGTGGTTCTCGCGTTGGTGGAGGAATTTGTCGGCGCCGCGGTAGAGCCCGTAGGAGATGCGCGCCGATGGATCGCGGTCGTAGCTGCTGCCGCACCAGGCGCCGCGCAGGTAGGAGAGGCCTGCGCCGGCGGTGGCGGCGTCGCCGCTGCCGGGTGTCCAGGGTTGCAGGCAGGCGTAGTCGGTGGCGCTGCTGCCGAGGCTGACGGCGATGTCGAAGGTGCCGCGGTGTCCGCTGGTGATCGGTTCGAGCGGGATGCTGCCGCTGCCGGCAGAGAGCGTGAGCGTCGAACCGCCGGCCAGCACGGTGGTATCGCTGGCCGCCATCGTCAGGCGGTAGTTGCCGAAGTTCAGCGTGCTCGCAGGAACCGTCGTGCAGCTGTCCAGCGTGTTGGTGACGAACGCACTGCCGTTCCAGTACTGGGCCACCATGGGAAWGGACGCGCGGAGGCCGCGAGGCATGATGACGTTCTGCAGGCGCAGGCGGCCGAAACGCAGCGGCACGGTGACGAGCGCCTTGTGGTCGTTGCCGCTGACGCTGCTGTCGGCGTCGAGGTCGAACGAGCCCATCGCCGTGTAGTCGCTGTCGACCGGGGCGATTCCGAACGTGGCATCGACGAAGGGACCGTCCGGTGAGCTGGCGCGCTCGGCCGTGGCGGTGACGGTGACCGCGGCAGTCCCGGTGCCGTTTCCCCAGGCCGCGGAGAAGGAACCGAGTGAAAGCCGGGGTGAACTGGAGGTGGCAGAGAACACCGTGCTGCCGCTGACGCCTGCCAGCTGGAGCGTGCCGGCGTTGCCAAGATCGAGCCTGGCGTAGCTGCTGGTGTAATTCTTCGTCGTGTTGCCGAGTGCGTCTTGTGCCGTGAGCGTGAAACTGATGGCGAAGGGTTCGCCCAGGTAGTTGAATGTGGAGGTGGGCGAGCAAGCGCTCTGCGGGCGCAGCGTGACGCTCGCGTTGTCGGCGGCGAACCTGGCAGGAACGAAGCGCCCGACGGCCGATCTCGACGTGGTTGCGAGGGCGTCCGTGAACAGCGAGCCATTCAATGTCAGGCCGCTGCCCAGGTAATCGGTGACGAGCGATTGGCTGTCGAGTTGGAAGCTTCCCACTTCCGAGTAGCTGAGGGTGCTCGGCGTGGCCTTGCCACCGGAAAAGCCGGAGATGCTGCTGCCATAGCTCAGCGTGCCCAGCACTCCGGTGGACGGTACCTGGCTGCCCGCGAGGGGCCGGAGCGTCACGGCGCTGTTGAAGAAGGGTGCCAGGCCGCCAGCTGTCACGTTCGCCAGCGTCGCCGTGCTGTCCGGCAGGCCGTCGTCGTTGCCATCGGTTCCGTTGCCGGCCATCGAGGACGTCCAGCGGTAGGCGCCGACATCGGCCTTGAAGCTTATGCCGGCACGACAGAAAAGGGTATCCCCCTCGGCAGTGTTCGAGAAATTGACAGGCCGGTTCAAGTAGCTGTGTTCGCACCACAAGTTGCTGACCACCAGCGCGAAGGGCCGCACCGTCAGCGCATTGCCCGTGCCGCTGATGGTGGCGCTCGTGTAGCTCTGCGAATCGTCCTGCAGGCTGAAGCTGTAGCGTCCGATATCGGTCGTGCCGACATTGAAGCTGGCGACGCCGCTGCTGAAGTTCAACGTGATGTTGCTGGAGGCTGGCTGCGCGGCGGGGATGGTCAGCGCGGGCGAGACCACGGTGGGCGCCGTCCAGCTGCCGTTCGAATCGGCGCGCCACATCTTGAGCGAGTGGCTGCCGGTGTAGTCGGTGGCGGTGCTGCAGTTCGAGGAACTCGAGTCGCTGCGTGTCACCGTGACCGTGTAGTCGTGCGGCCGGCCGGCGACCGCTACGTTGCTGCCCGAGATCTTGCCGGCGGCGTCTTCCGTGAAGCTGAACGCGTTGCTGCCGCTGACCGAGATGGTGGACGAGGTGCCCGATCCGGAGGCGTCCGCCGCCGTGATGCTGAAGGTGCTGGCCGGCACATCGGCGAGTTTCAGCTGGACGGTGCCGGCGTCTGCGGCCACGAACGTGTAGCTCGCGCTGCCGTCGTTGGCCGTGCCGTTGTCGAGCGTGCCGCTCGGGGCCGGGGACGAGCCTGCGCTCCAGTTGCCCTTGCCCGACGATGTGCTCAGCGTGGCGGACCCGGTGTAGCTCGTCCGTCGGCTGCCATCGCTGTTCAGCGCGGTGACCGTCACCGACGTCGATCCGCAGATCGTCCCGCTGTTGCTGGCCGTGACGGTGAAGCCGGGGGTGTTCGTGCAGTGGTACAGCTGGGTGGAGGGAATGGCAACGTGTGAACTGCTTCCGGGCTTTTTCCATCGCAGCACAGCGAGGTTGCTGCCGGTCCCATGCCACGACTCAACGGTGACCGGAACATAGGTGCCACCCGTGAGCGTGATGGAAGAACCCGAGACGGATGATGTGCCGGGCTCGGTGTCGTACCAATCGCCCGCGTAGTAGGCACCATTGATCCACAGCCGGGCATTGCCCTGGTCTTGCATGCTGAACGTGTAGGAGCCCGTGGTCGGCACCAGGATTGCCCCCGTCCAGCGGACGCTGTAGTTGCTGCTAGGGATACCGCTGACCGGGGAGGAGGACCACGTGAAGTCCAGCGTCGAGTCGGTGCGAGTGACGGTGTTGCCGGTGAAGAAGGCGCCGGCCGTGGCGTTCTGGTCGTAGTACGTGCCGGTCAGTCCGCTGCTGTAGTTCGCGCTGTAGCTGATGGTTGCCGACGTGGTAGCGATCGTGTTGGCCGGCCCGGTGGCCATGTCCACGATGTTGCTGACCGTGAGCGTTTCGGATTGGGAGAGGGCCGGTGAAACCGTCAGCAGCACGGACTTGCCGTCCAGCTGCAAGGTCGCCGCGCTGACGGTGTGGCCGGAGACCGCGTAGTTCGACGCCGTCTGTGCGCTGCTGCTCTCGACCTGCTCCGAGAACCGCGCGAGCACCTGGGTGCTCGAGCCGCAGAGCAGCTGGACGGATGACAACGTCGGGGCCGTGCTGTCGCTGACGCCGGTCGTCAGCCCCATGGTTCCGTCGCTGCGCGGGATGACGGTCGCGGTCGAGCCGATCGGCGATGGGCCGGCCCACTGCAGGCGCGCCGTCGCGGCACCGGTCGCCTGGTAGTACTCGTAGGTGAACGCATACCGGCTGCCGGCGCTCAACTGGTTCTGGCACGGCACGGAGACCGTGGTGGCCGTGGTGCGGGTGGTCCAGCTCTCGATGAGCTTTTCTGTGGCGCTGAAGTTGCCACTGAGATCGCAGTCCACGTAGAGCCTCACGCCGTCCGCTGCCTGTACGGTGAAGGTGTAGGTGCCGTTGGTCGGGATCAGCACGTAGCCGGTGTAGCGGACCTTGTAGTAGGTGCTGTTGATGCCACCTGCAGGAGCCGACGTGATGCCGTTGACGTCGATCGTCGACTCGATGCGGTCCAGGGCGACCGCGCTGCTGTTGAACGTGAAGTCCGTGCCGCCCGAGTACATGTTGAAGTACTCGGCGCGAACACCGGTGACTTCGCCGGCTGTGGCGGTCATGCAGACCCCCGCGGCCAGAACCCCCGCCAGCAGCGCCATCGTGCGTTTCATCGTGCGAACGTCCAGGTGAGCTGCCGCTCGACATACGTCGCCGCGGCCGTGGCAGTGGAAGGGCATGCCCCGTTGCTCGGCGCGTTGCAGGCATTGGCGACGACCGCCCAGAAGGTCAGCGCGCTGCTGCCGTCGCTCGCCGTATCGGGGTAGGTGGACGGGGTGCGAGTGCACCTGAGCGTGACGGTGAAGCCGCTCAGCGTGCCGCCGGGCACGATGCTGTTGGTTGCCATGCAGTCGCCGTTCGCGGTTCCGGCATTGGCCTGCCAGTACGCCCACCATTCCAGCCCGGCGCGCGCGGCCTGGTAGGCGCGCGCGGCCTGCAGGTCGGACGCCGCCGCGAGGTGCTGGCGCTGGCTGATGTCGGCCAGCGCCGCCCCCAGCGCGGCCAGCACGACGAGGATGAAGACGACCGACACCATCGTGAAGCCACGGTGTGCGAGGCGTCGGCCCGGGGGGCGTTCAAGGCAGGTTGTCGACGTGGACTTCATGGTGCAGGGTGATGCTTTCAGTGCCCGAAGGCGTGCTGGCGGCCAGGCTCAGTTGCAGGCTGACCAGGCCGGCGCGCATCGCGAACACCGCGGCGTCGTAGGTGAAGCTGCAGGCGGTGACGCCGGTGGCCAGCACGCTGGCAACCCCGCTGCTCGGCGGGTCCGGCTGCGTGGCCTGGAAGCCGTAGCCGCTGTAGCGTGTCAGCGTGCCGGCGCCGAGGTCGCAGCGGTAGGTGACGGGCGTGTCGACGGCGAACACGCGGTAGGGCGCCGAGAAATCACCGACCGGCAGGCCGGACAGCGAACTCACCGTGATCGTCGTCGCGCTGCCGGCGGCGTTGGTCGCGGTGCGGCGGTTCGAGTTCGACTGTTCGGTGGCGCTGCTGTTGGCGGCATACGCATCCGAGCCGGTGATGCCGGGCCCGAGGTTGTAGAACACCAGCTGCTGCGCGCTGCCGAGCGTCAGCGGCGGTCCGACGATGTCGAACGAGGTGTCGACGGTACCGAACTGGAGCCGGTCCGTGCCCTCCGTCTTGTAGCGGGCGGCGCCGGTGGTCGGGATCAGCTCCAGCGACAGGCCCGTCGACGAGACCCGCGGGCTGTTGGGCAAGGCCACGCGCAGCTCGCGTGCGATGCGCCGCAACGCGTTGTCGGCCACGTCGACCAGCTGGGCGCGGGCCTGCGTGGCCAGGTAGAGCTGCACCGGCTGCGCGATGAAGCGCGTGACGATCGCGGCGAGGATGCCGGTGATCGCGATGACGATCACCGCCTCGACGAGCGTGAAGCCGCGCCGGCGATCAGATGGCGGGTGAGGGCGCATGGGCGGTCCGGTAGCCGTCGAGGGTCAGCGTGTTGCCGTCCGGGCTGGTGACGGTGACGCTGATGCGCAGCACGGCGCCGCTCGCTGCCGTCAGCGGGTAGTAGCTGTTGCCGAGGTCCGCCGTCGTCACTGCCACCGAGGCGCGGTAGCCCGACAGCGCGGAGATCGTCGTGTTCGTGATGTCGACGATGCCGTTCTCGGCATAGCCGTGGTAGTCGTTGACGTTGTCGAACGGCGGCGTGGCGGTGCGTGTCTCGTTCGACTCCGGGCCCATCGCCTCCGGCAGGCTGGCGCAGCCGGCCGCGCTGGTGACGGTCAGCGCCGCATTGGCGTCGTCCGGATCGCACCAGGTGAGCGACATCTGCTCGACCTCGTCGAGCAAGGCCTCCGCGATCGCCAGCGCCTGCCGCCGCTGCAGCGGATCGGCGCTGTGCGCGCCGGCCTGGATGAACACCCGCAGCACACCCGCCAGCGCCGCACTCAGCACGACCATGAAGACGACGAGCTCGATCAGCGACAGGCCGCGCTGATGAAGATGACCGGATGGCAGGATGGACATGCCGGACTTATCGGGGCCTGCGGGTGCTGCTGGAGAGTACATATCAACCGGCCCGGCCCATCGCCGCCTGGCCGAGGCTCCACAGCGGCAGGAACACGCCGAGCGCCAGCACCAGCACCAGGCCGGCGATCACCAGCAGCAGCAGCGGCTCGATCGCACTGGCCAGGCCCTTGATGCCGTAGGCGGTCTCGCGCTCGTACATGCCGGCGATCTCGAGCAGCAGCGCGTCGAGTTCGCCGGTCTCCTCGCCGACCGCGATCATCTGCAGCACCACCGGCGTGAAGATGCCGCTGGCCGCGGCGCAGCGCGACAGGCTGCCGCCGCGCTCGACGCCGTCGCGCATCTGTTCGATGCGGCTCGCGATCCACGCGTTGTCCACCGTCTGCGCGACCACCGTCATCGCCTGGCTGAGCGGAATGCCGCTGCGCGACGCCAGCGCGAAGCTGCGTGCGAAGCGCGCCAGCGTGGCCTTCTGCACGATCGGCCCGGCGATCGGCAGGCGCAGCTTCAGCCGGTCCCAGCGGTAGCGGCCGTCCGGCGTGGCGAGCCACGAGCGCAGCGCGGCCACGCCGGCCGTGCCGGCCGCCAGCAGCCCCGGCCACCACGCGAGCGTGAAGGCCGAGAAGCCGAGCAGCAGGCGCGTCATCAGCGGCAGCTGCGTCTTGAAGCCCGCGAACACCGAGGCGAAGGTCGGCAGCACGAACAGGTTGATGACCACCAGCGCGATGCCCATCGCCACCACCACCATCGCCGGGTAGCGCAGCGCCTGGCGGATGCGCGAGCGGATGTCCATCTCGAACTCGATGTGCTCGGCCAGCCGCAGGAACACCTCGGGCAGCCGGCCCGTCATCTCGCCGACCCGCGTCATCGCGATGAAGAACGGCGTGAACACCTGCGGGTGGCGGGCCAGCGCGGCCGACAGCTCGCGGCCCTGGTCGAGGCAGGCGCGCACGTCGGCCAGCACCCGCGAGAGCGCCGGCTTGACGGCCGAGGCCTGCAGCCCGGCCAGCGCGCGCAGCAGCGGCACCCCGGCCCGCAGCAGCGTGTAGAGCTGCCTCGACAACACCAGCATGTCCTCGAGCGTGACGGGCCCTGCGCGCAGGGCCTGCCACCACGCCGGGGACGCCGCCACCGCGCCGGCATCGTTCACGGTGATGTGCACCGGCGTGACGCCGCCGGCCAGCAGTTGATCGGCCACCGCCGATTCGGTGGGCGCGTTCAAGGTGCCGGCGATCAGTTCGCCGCGCGCGTTGCGGCCTTTCCAGTGGAACCTATCCATGGCCGGCGTCCTGGTGGAATTCGCTGGTCAGGCGCATCGCCTCGGCGATCGAGGTCTGCCCGGCGCGCACCAGGTCGCAGGCGCGGTGTGCCAGCGTGCGGCCGCGCATGCGCTCGCGTGCCGCCGCGAGGAAGGCGGCCGGGTCGCCGTGCGTGGCCGCGTGGGCCAGCCCGGCGTCCATCTCCAGCATCTCGTAGACTCCCAGCCGCCCGGCGTAGCCGGTGCCGTTGCAGAGCTGGCAGCCGCGGCCGCGCTGGGTGGCGGTGGCATCGCTGCCGGTCATCCCCTCGAGCCAGGCGCCCTCCTGGGCCGTCGGCAGGTGCGGGCGCGAGCACTGCGTGCAGTTGCGGCGCACCAGCCGCTGTGCGACGACCGCCTGCAGCGCGGTCGCCACCATGAATGCGGGCACGCCCATGTCGAGCAGGCGGAACGGTGCGCTGGCCGCATCGCGCGTGTGCAGCGTCGACAGCACCAGGTGGCCGGTGATGGCAGCGCGCAGGCCGATCTCGGCGGTCTCGGGGTCGCGCATCTCGCCGACCAGGATCACGTCGGGATCCTGGCGCAGCATCGCGCGCAGCACGCGCGAGAAGCTCAACTCGATCTTCTCGTTCACCTGCACCTGGATCAGGCCGGGCAGGCGGTATTCCACCGGATCCTCGACGGTGATCACCTTGTTGCGCTCGGCGTCGATCTCGGACAGTGCCGCGTACAGCGTGGTCGTCTTGCCGGAGCCGGTCGGGCCGGTGACGAGCACCGTGCCGGTGCTGCGGCCGAGCAGTTCGCGAAAGCGCGCCAGCATGTCGTCGGGCATGCCGATGTCGTCGAGCCGACGCACCTGGCTGCCCTGCCCGAGCAGGCGCATCACCAGCGATTCGCCGTACTGGCACGGCAGCGTGGACAGCCGCACGTCGAGCGTGCGATCGCGCAGGCGCAGCGAGAAGCGCCCGTCCTGCGGCAGGCGCTTCTCGGAGATGTCGAGGTTGGCCATCAGCTTCAGGCGCTGGGCCAGCGCGGCGGCGATCCGCTTGTCGGCCTGCGTCTGCGTCTGCAGCACGCCGTCGATGCGGCTGCGGATCAGCAGCTCGTGCTCCTGCGGCTCGATGTGCACGTCGGAGGCACCGATCTGCATCGCGTCCTCGAACACCGATTCGAGCAGCCGCACCACCGGCGCGCCTTCCTGCCCGACGGTGGCCTGCAGCGTGCCGAAATCGACCGCGTCGCCGATGTCCTTCTCGAGGGCCTTCGCGAGTCCGGTGATCTCTTCGGTGCGGCGGTAGTGGCGGTCGAAGGCCGGCGTCAGCTGGCTCTCGGGCGCGACGGCCGACTGGATGCTGCGCTTCAGCAGGCGCGAGATGTCGTCGTGGGCGGCCAGGTCCAGCGGGTCGGCGAAGGCCACCAGCAGGTGTTCGCCGCGGTCCTCGAGGACGATCGCGCGGTGGCGCCGCGCCGCCGCCTCGCCGAGCAGTCGCACCACCTCGCCTTTCAGCGGGAAGCTGTTCAGGTTGACCACCGGCACGCGCAGCTGGCGCGCCAGCGCATGGGCCAGCGCCTCTTCGGTCAATGCGCCGCGCTCGATCAGCACGCGGCCGAGCTTGCGGCCGCTCGCGCGTTGCAGCTCCAGCGCCTGCGCCAGCTGCTCTTCGGAGATCAGGCGCTGCGCGAGCAGCACGTCGCCCAGGCGCAGCTTCTCGCGGCGCACGGGTGCCAGCGGGGCGTTCATGGCCACGCGGCCCCGGGGCGCGCCGGGGGCCGTGCCCTCGCAGGGGCGCTCAGGTGTTGCTGGTCGCCCGCACCTCGGCCAGGCTGGTCGCGCCCTGCAGCACCTTCTCGATGCCGTCCTGGCGCAGCGTGCGCATGCCCTCGAGCAGCGCGCACTGCAGCAGCTGCTCGGCACGTGCGCTGGTCTGGATCAGCCGGCGCAGTTCGCGCGACACGATCATCAGCTCGTGCAGGCCTGCACGCCCCTTCTGCCCGGTGCCGCCGCACTTGTCGCAGCCGGGGCTGTGGTAGTGCATCAACTGGCCGTTCTGGCCGAATCGTTCTGTCCATTCTGTTCGGATCACGTCTGGTTGGAACCCAGGGTGATCTTGCGGACAGATATGCAAGTAATCGTGCAGAAGTTCGTCGATTTCGTCGGGAGATGCCAACCGTGCCACACGGCAGTGGGGGCACAAACGTCTCACCAACCTTTGTGCCAGTACACCCAGCAGGGAGTCCGCGAAGTTGAACGGATCGAGGCCCATGTCGATCAGCCGCGTGACGGTTTCGGGTGCGCTGTTGGTGTGCAGCGTGGACAGCACCAGGTGGCCGGTCAGCGAGGCTTCGACGCCCATCTGCGCGGTTTCACCATCGCGCATCTCGCCGACCATGATCACGTCCGGGTCGGCGCGCAGGAAGGCGCGCAGCGCCTTCGCGAAGGTCCAGTCGATCTTCGGGTTGACCTGCACCTGGCGCAGCCCCGGCTGGGTGATTTCCACCGGGTCCTCGGCGGTCCAGATCTTGCGCTCGGGCACGTTGATGTGGCTGAGCGCCGAGTGCAGCGTGGTCGTCTTGCCCGAGCCGGTCGGGCCGACGCACAGCACCAGGCCGTAGGGGCGCTCCATCGCCTCCTTCAGGTGCTTCAGGTTCCACGGGCTCAGGCCCAGGTTGTCCAGCGGGATCGGCTTGGCCGACGCGAGGATCCGCATCACCACGTCCTCGAGCCCGCTGTTGGTCGGGATGGTGGCCACGCGCAGCTCGATCTTGTGCTGGGCCGAGAACTTCGAGAAATTGATCTTGCCGTCCTGCGGCTTGCGGCGCTCGGAGATGTCGAGGTCGCACATGATCTTGATGCGCGCGATCAGTGCGTTGCGGTAGTTCGGCGGCAGCTCCAGGTGGGTGCGCAGCGTGCCGTCCTTGCGAAAGCGGATCTTGATCTTGTCGCGGCCCGGGTAGCTCTCGATGTGGATGTCGGAGACGCCTTCCTTGTGCGCCTCGATGATCATGTTGTTGATCAGCCGCACCAGCGAGTTGTCCGATTGCTCGATCTGCCGCTCGTCCTCGAAGCCGGGCAGGTCGGAGTGCTCCTTCTCCAGCGTCTCCATCAGCTTGCCGGTATCGGCGGCGGTGAACTCGATCGGCCTGTCGGGCGAATCG
>NZ_JBFUGW010000145.1:0-16295 GCF_056402735.1 Rhizobacter sp. P3_C12 | reverse complement strand
TGCGCGGCTCCGACGGCCGGCGTGGCCACCGCACCGGTCGTTGCCAGCAGCACCGGCAGGCAATCGGCCACCTGCACCGTGCAGGCCACGCCGCGCTCGGTGGTGATCGCCGCATCGGCCTCTTCGAGCGCCGCGCCCGCCGAGGCCCGCACCAGCCGCAGCACCCGCGTGCCATGCACCTGCTTCATGAAGACCGGCGCAGCGCCGGTCGCGGCCGCGAAGCGCGCGCGGTTCGCGTCGACCGCCTCCGGGTCGTCGCCGACCGCGATGCCGAGGTTCAGGCTCTCCCACGGCGGCGCACTGAGGCCGCCGCGGCGCGTGCTCATCAGCGCGCCGACGTGGGCCAGCGCCCAGTCAGGGTACAGCGCGTCCTGCAACGCCGTCGTGCCCATCACGTCGCGTCCGGGCAGGCCGAAGGCTGCGAGCGGCTGAACGCATCGAGCCGCATGCATTCCTCGAAGATGCGCATCACCGTCGGCACGTGGTCGAGCCGGCAGTTCAGGCGCTGCGCATTGAAGATCTGCGGCACCAGCGTGATGTCGGCCAGCGTCGGCTTGTCGCCGTGGCAGAAGCGGCCGGTCTCAGGTTGCCCCTCGAGCTGGCGCTCCACCGTCTCGAGCCCGGTCTCGCACCAGTGGCGGTACCAGCGGTTCTTGTCGTCCTCGCTGACGCCCAGGTCGTGCAGCAGGTAGCGCAGCACGCGCAGGTTGTTCAGCGGGTGGATCTCGCAGGCGACGTCCAGCGCGAGCGCGCGCACGCGGGCCCGGCCGAGCGGATCGGCGGGCAGCAGCGGCGGCTGCGGGTGGGTCTCGTCGAGGTACTCGATGATCGCGAGCGATTGCGACAGCAACGCGTTTTCGTCCTTCAGCACCGGCACCAGCCGCCCGGGCGACAGCGCCGCGAAGGCCGGCTGCGTCTGCTCGTTCTTGACCAGGTGCACCGGCACGTAGTCGTAGGCCAGCCCCTTCAGCGCGAGCGCGACGCGCACGCGGAACGAGGCCGATGACCGGAAGTAGCTGTAGAGCTGCATGCCGTGCACGCCTGTCACAGGACCGCCATCAGCGGGCCACCAGCTGCACTTGCAGGCTGCCGACGCCGTCGACCTTCGCGCTCAGCGTGTCGCCGGTGACGACCGCGGCCACGCCCTCGGGCGTGCCGGTGAAGATCAGGTCGCCGGGGGCCAGCTCCCACAGCCCGGACAGCTGCTCGATGATTTCGGGGATGTTCCAGATCAGCTTGCCGATCACGCTGTGCTGGCGCAGCGCGCCGTTGACCTTCAGCTCGATGCGCGTGTCGGCGCCCACCTGGCATTGCGAGGCCGGCCGCACCGGGCCGATCGGCGCCGATTCGTCGAAGCCCTTGCCGCTGCACCACGGGCGGCCCTGCTTCTTGGCCTCGCCCTGCAGGTCGCGGCGCGTCATGTCGAGCCCGACGGCATAGCCGTACACATGGTCGAGCGCCTCGGCCGCCGGGATGTTGCGCCCGCCCTTGCCGATCGCGACGACCAGCTCGACCTCGTGGTGCAGGTCCTTCGTGGCGCTCGGGTAGTGCATCTGCCCGGTCGTGCCCTCGGCCACCGGCAGCACCGCGTCGGCCGGCTTCAGGAAGAAGAACGGCGCCTCGCGGCCGCTGTGGCCCATCTCGATCGCATGGTCGACGTAGTTGCGGCCGACGCAGTAGATGCGGCGCACCGGGAAGGTGTCACCGGGTTGCGCGCCGACGACGGGCACGGAAGGGGTGGCCGGAACCGGCACGACGTGGCTCATGGAAGGCACTCCGAAGAGAGTCAGTGGGGGATGGCGGGATGATGCCACGAGGGCTGAAAACTCACGGCTAAACTCCCTGCAATGTTCAAGGCCCGAAGCTTCAAGCATTGCAAGACCTGCGGGTCCCCGGTCAGCTACAGCATCCCGCCCGATGACAACCGCGAGCGCGCGACCTGCGCCGGCTGCGGCGCCATCCACTACGAGAACCCGCTGAACGTCGTCGGCACGCTGCCGGTGTGGCACGACCAGGTGCTGCTGTGCCGCCGCAACATCGAGCCGCGCCACGGTTTCTGGACACTGCCGGCCGGCTTCATGGAACTCGGCGAGACGACGGCCGAAGGGGCGCTGCGCGAGACCGACGAGGAGGCCGGCGCCCGCATCGAGATGCAGGCCTTGTTCACGCTGCTCAACGTGGTGCGCGTCGGGCAGGTCCACTTCTTCTACCGCGCACGGCTGCTCGACACCGATTTCGCGCCCGGCCCCGAGACCATCGAGGCCCGCCTGTTCCGCGAGGACGAGGTGCCGTGGGACGAGCTCGCGTTCCCGACGGTGCGGGAAACCCTGAGGCGGTTCTTCGACGATCGGCGCCGGGGTCAATTCGGCTTTCATATGGCCGATATCGATTGACGGCGCACCCTGTCGCCGTTCGAATAGGTCGACGTCTGACTTCCCGATACCGCGACACCGATGACCGATCCCCGTCCCCTGCCCCCCGCCGCTGCCGCCCAACCGACAGCCCAGGCGCCCGCCGCCCACCGGCCGGCGGAGGCGGCGCCGCTGCGGATGCGCGAAGACCTGATCCACCCCGATCCGCTGCTCGACTGCCTGGTCGAGATCTGCCGCCTGAACGGCCAGGCCGCGTCGCGCGCCTCGCTGTCGGCCGGGCTGCCGCTGGGTGACAGCGGCAAGGGCAAGCTGACCATCGAGCTCACCGAGCGGGCCGCGGCGCGCGCCGGCATGGCGACCAAGCTGCAGCGCCTGGCGCTGCAGCGCATCGACGCCGCCGCGCTGCCGGCCATCCTGATCCTGAAGGACAACCAGGCCTGCGTGCTGCTGCGCTTCGAGAACGGCGGCAAGGAGGGCCCGGTGGCCCGCGTGCTGCTGCCGGAGACCGGCCAGGGCTCGATCGTGCTGCCGCTCGCCGACCTGCAACGGCGCTACACCGGCGTGGTGCTGTTCGTGCGCCCGCATTTCCGCTTCGACGCGCGCACGCCCGAGGTGCGCGCGGTGCGCCAGCGCCACTGGTTCTGGGGCGCGGTGCTCGAGCAGCGCATCGTCTACCGCGACGTGCTGTGGGCGGCGCTGCTGGTCAACGTGTTCGCGCTGGTGTTCCCGCTGTTCTCGATGAACGTCTACGACCGCGTGGTGCCGAACAACGCGGTCGAGACGCTGTGGGCGCTGTCGATCGGCGTGGTGCTGATCATGTGCGGCGACCTGTTCATGCGGCTGCTGCGCAGCCACTTCGTCGACGAGGCGAGCGCGCGCATCGACGTGCAGATCTCGGCCACGCTGATGGAGAAGGTGCTGGGCATGCGGCTGGAGAACCGGCCGGAGTCGGTCGGCTCGTTCGCGTCGAACCTGCGCGGCTTCGAGCAGGTGCGCGACTTCATCGCGTCGGGCACCGTCACCGCGCTGATCGACCTGCCGTTCGCGCTGCTGTTCGTGGTCGTGCTGGCCTGGATCTCGCCGTGGCTCGCGGTGCCGGTGGTCACGGCCTTCCTGCTGATCCTGGTGATCGGCTACGTGCTGCAGCACCGGCTGCACGAGCTGTCGCAGACCACCTACCAGGCCGCGGCGCAGCGCAACGCGACGCTGATCGAGAGCCTGACCGGCATCGAGACCATCAAGTCGCTGGGCGCCGAGAGCGTCGTGCAGGCCAAGTGGGAGCGCGCGAACGCCTTCCTCGCGGTGACCAACGTGCGCATGCGGGCGTTGTCGGCCACGGCCAACTACGGCACCAACTGGCTGTCGCAGGGCGTGACGGTCGCGATCGTGATCGTCGGCGTGTACCTGATCAGCCAGCGCGAGCTGACGATGGGGGCGCTGGTGGCCTCGTCGATGCTCGCGTCGCGCGCGCTGCAGCCGGCCGGGCAGATCGTCGGGCTGCTGATGCAGTACCAGGGTGCGCGCACCGCGATGGAGTCGCTCGACAAGATCATGGAGAAGCCGGTCGAGCGCCCGCCTGGCGAGAACTTCGTGCAACGCCCGCAGCTGCGCGGCGACATCGAGTTCCGCAACGTCAAGTTCGCCTACCCAGGCCGGCAGGATGCGGCGCTGGACGGCATCAGCTTCAAGATCCAGGCCGGCGAGCGGGTCGCGCTGATCGGGCGCGTGGGCTCCGGCAAATCGACGATCGAGCGGCTGATCATGGGCCTGTACCAGCCGCTCGACGGCGCGGTGCTGCTCGACGGCATCGACCTGCGCCAGCTCGACCCGGCCGACGTGCGCCGCAACCTGGGCTACGTGTCGCAGGACGTGACGCTGTTCTACGGCAGCCTGCGCGACAACATCACCTTCGGGCTGCCGTATGYCGATGATTCGGCGATCGTCGCGGCGGCCGAGCTGGCCGGCATGAGCAGCTTCATCGACCGGCATCCGCGCGGCTTCGACATGACGGTGGGCGAGCGCGGCGAATCGCTGTCGGGCGGGCAGCGCCAGGGCATCGGCCTGGCGCGCGCGGTGCTGCACAACGCGCCGATCCTGCTGCTCGACGAGCCGACCAGCGCGATGGATTTCTCCACCGAGGCGCAGATCACGCACAACATCGGCAACTTCGCGCAGAACAAGACGGTGGTGCTGGTGACGCACCGCACCTCGCTGCTCGCGATGGTGACGCGCGTGATCGTGATCGACGGCGGCAAGATCGTCGCCGACGGGCCGCGCGACCGCATCATGGAAGCGCTGCAGAGCGGTCGCATCGCGAGGGCCGCCTGATGGGCACGCGACACGAAGGCGGCACGAACCGCATCCTGATCAAGCTCGGCCTGGCCGTGATGTGGGTGCTGGAGCGCATCCGCCTGCTGCTGGATCCGATCACGCGGCGCCTGCTCGGCCCGGTCGTCAYGCCCGACAACGCCGGCGATGCCGGATTCCGCAGCTTCGAGGCCGAGGCCGACCAGGTGATGTCTCGCAGCGGCACCCACCAGGCGCAGTCGATCGTGCGCGCGGCGCTGCTGATCGTCGTGCTGCTGGTCACCTGGGCGGCGCTCGCCCACGTCGACGAGGTGACCAAGGGCGACGGCAAGGTGATCCCGTCGCGCCAGCTGCAGGTGGTGCAGTCGCTGGACGGCGGCGTCGTCTCCGAGATCCTGGTGCGCGAAGGCCAGGTCGTCGAGGCCGGCCAGCTGCTGCTGAAGATCGACGAGACGCGCGCCACCTCGGGCGTGCGCGAGAGCGCCGCCACCGGCCTCGCGCTGAAGGCCCGCCAGGCGCGGCTGCAGGCGCTGGCCGACGGCTCGGTCTTCACGCCGCCCACCTCGGCAGACCCGGACGAACAGCGCATCCTGCTCGGCGAGCGCCAGCTGTACGAAGCCAAGCGCTCCGAGCTGGAGACGCTGCTGTCGATCAACCACCAGCAGCTGCAGCAGCGCCAGCAGGAGCTGACCGAGATGCGCGCCCGCAAGGCGGCGGCCGACCGCGGGCTCGAGTTCGGCCAGCAGGAGCTCGGGAAGACGCGGCCGCTGCTGGCCAGCGGCGCGGTGTCGGAGGTCGACATCCTGCGGCTCGAACGCGAGGTGGCGCGCTCGCGCGGCGATTCGGAGCAGGCCAGCGCGCAGATCGCGCGCGTGCAGGCGGCCATCGGCGAGGCGCAGCGCAAGAGCCAGGAGACCGAGATCGGCTTTCGCAACGAGGCGCGCAAGGAGCTGGCCGAGGTGGCCGGCAAGCTGAACGCGCTGAACGAGGGCGCGGTCGCGCTGACCGACAAGGTCACCAAGTCGCAGGTCAAGTCGCCGGTGCGCGGGCGGGTGCAGCGGCTGCTGGCCAACACCGTCGGCGGCGTCCTGCAGCCGGGCAAGGACATCGTCGAGATCGTGCCGCTCGACGACAACCTGGTGCTCGAGGCGCGCATGGCGCCGAAGGACATCGCCTTCATCCGCCCCGGCCAGCCGGCGACGGTCAAGTTCACCGCCTACGACTTCTCGATCTACGGCGGGCTCGAGGCGCAGGTCGAGAACATCAGCCCCGACACCATCACCGACGAGCGCGGCAACGCGTTCTACCTGGTGCGGGTGCGCACGACGCGCGCGAACTTCAGCGAAAAGATGCCCATCATCCCGGGCATGACGGCCGAGGTCAACGTGCTGACCGGCCGGAAGACCGTGCTGGCCTACGTGCTGAAGCCGGTGCTGAAGGTCCAGTCCAACGCACTGCGCGAGCGTTGATCGCAAGCTTCCTTATTGGCTCACGAAGGGCTGTATTCGGTGACCCAGGTCACGAAACGGCCCCGTAGATTCGTACATAAGCGCTGGGTTTCTGGATATCCTGACTGGTAAGTTCTGGCCAGTCTTGCGTCCGAGGAAATCCCATGCCCACCATCGTCCAAACCCAACACGGCAAGGTTTCCGCGCTTTGGGGTGCAGCCCTGATCCGCACGCCGGACGGCCATGTCCGTGCGCTGCAGATCGGCGACGTGGTGAACAAGGGCGACCTGATCCTGACGACGCAGGACGGCATCGTGCGGCTGGACGACCTCGACGCGCCGATGATGGCCACGGCGCCGAAGATTCCCGCCGCGGCCGACACCGACATCGATCGCGTGATCGCCGAGTTGAACCAGCCCGATGCGCTGACGGCCCCGGCGGCCGGCCTGGCCGGCGGTGGCGGTGGCGGCCTGACCCCCGGCCTGCGCGTCGACCGCATCGCCGAGGCCATCACGCCCGCCTCCCTGGAACTCACCGAGACCGTCGCGCCCGCGCCCGCGACCACCCCGATCGTGGCCACCACGCCGACCGGCGACGGTGTTGCCACCACCCCGGCCACCACCCCGGCCCCCACCCCGGCCGGCCCGCCGCCGGCTCCGCAGAACACCGCACCGCTGGCGAATGGCGGCATCGCCAGCGGCCTCGAAGACAGCACGCTGCCGCTGCCGCTGCGCGGCARCGATGCCGACGGCAGCGTGGTCTCGGTCACGATCGTCTCGATCCCGGCCGGCGCCAGCTTGCTGCTGGCCGACGGCGTCACCGTCGTCACCGCCGGCCAGACCCTGAGCGCCGCCGATGCCGCCGGCCTGCTGTTCAAGCCCTCCGCCGATTTCAACGGCAGTGCCGGCGTCAGCTTCACGGTCACCGACAACAGCGGCGCCGTCTCGGCGCCGGCCAGCGTCGCGATCTCGGTCACGCCGGTCAACGACCTGCCGGTCGCCACCAGCGTGCCGGCCGGTTCGGGCCTCGAAGACACGCCGATCGCCGTCCACCTGGGCGGCAGCGACATCGACGGCAGCGTGACCAGCGTCACCGTCACCACGCTGCCCCAGCACGGCACGCTGTACCTGCCCGACGGCACGACCCCGGTCAGCGCCGGCACGCCGATCTCGGCAGCAGACGCGGCCAACCTGGTGTTCCGCCCCGACCCGAACTACCACGGCTCGACCGACATCGGCTTCACCGTCACCGACAACGAAGGCGGCACCTCGGCGCCGGTCAGCGTGCCGGTCACCGTGGCGCCCGAAGGCACCGCCATCACCCTGACCGCGTCGGCGGCCACGGTGACCGAAGGCGGCAGCCTCACCTACACCGCGACGCTGAACAACCCGGTCGCCGGCAGCCCGCTGGTGATCGCGCTGAGCAACGGCAGCACCATCACCATCCCGGTCGGCCAGACCAGCGGCAGCAGCGCCCCGGTGCCGGTGCGCGCCGACGACGCCCATGCGCAAGGTCCGCAGACGGTCGCCGTCAGCGTCACCCAGGTCAGCGGCGGCGACTTCGCGTCGCTCGACCCGAACGCCAGCACCAGCAGCACGGTGGTCGACGACGCCGACGCCACCAGCCTCACGCTGAGCCCCTCGGCCACCACGCTGGCCGAAGGCGGCAGCATCGTCTACACCGCGACGCTGAACAACCCGGTGACCGGCTCGCCGCTGGTCATCACGCTGGACAACGGCCAGGCCATCACGATCCCGGTCGGCCAGAGCAGCGCCAGCAGCGCACCCTTCGTGGTGCGCGGCGACGACGCCTACGCGCAGGGCACGCAGACGCTGACGGTGGGCGTCGCGTCCACCAGCGGCGGCAATTTCGAGGGCCTCGCGCCGTCGGCGCCGGTCAGCACCGGCGTCACCGACAACGGCAGCAACAGCACCGTGGTGCTGAGCGCGTCGACCGGCAGCGTCACTGAAGGCGGCAGCATCGTCTACACCGCCACCGTCAGCAGCCCGGTCAGCGGCACGCCGCTGGTGCTGACGCTGGACAACGGCCAGACCATCACGATCCCGGTCGGCCAGAGCAGCGCCAGCAGCGCCCCGTTCGCGGTGCGCGCCGACGACGTGCTCGCCCAGGCCCCGCAGACCGTCACGGCCACCATCGCCGGCCACACCGGCGGCGGCTACGAGTCGCTGACGCCGGTCGGCAGCCCGTTGACCTCGGTCACCGACGACGCCGACGCCACCGCCGTCTCGCTGAGCGCCACGCCGTCGGTGGCCGAAGGCGGCAGCATCGTCTACACCGCCACGCTCGACGCACCGGCCGCCACCGACGTGACGGTCACGCTGTCGAACGGCGCCACCATCACCATCGCCGCCGGCACGAGCAGCGGCTCGGTCGCCCACGCGGCACCGGCCGACAGCCTCTATGCCGACGCGGGCAGCGTCTCGGCAACGATCAACGGCGCCAGCGGCGGCGGCTTCGAGCAGCTCACGGTCAACCCGGCCGCGGCCACCACCGCCGTGTCCGACACGGTCGACACCACCACCGTCACGCTGACGGCCTCGCCGTCGGTGGTCGAGGGCGGCAGCATCGTCTACACCGCCAGCCTCGGCGCACCGGCGCTGACGCCGGTCACCGTGACGCTGTCCAATGGCGACGTGATCACGATCGCCGCCGGCGCCAGCAGCGGCACGGTCGCGCACGCCACCGGCGCCGACAACGTCTACACCAACGCCAACACGGTCTCCACGACGATCAGCAGCGCCAGCGGCGGCCAGTTCGAGAACCTGGCGCTGAACCCGGCACCGGCCACGACCAGCATCGCCGATTCGATCGACACCACCACCGTCAGCATCACCGGCAGCAACACCGTCAACGAGGGCGCGGGCGCGAGCTACACGCTGTCGCTGACCAGCCCGGCGCAGACCACCGTCACCGTGACGCTGAGCTACGGCGGCACCGCCGCCGACGGCACCGACTTCGCCGGCGTCACCACGGTGACGATCCCGGCCGGCAGCAGCAGCGCGACGTTCAGCGTCGCCGCGCTGACCGACGGCACGGCCGAGGGGCCGGAGCAGTTCACCGTCAGCATCGCCACCGCCACCGGCGGCAACTTCGAGAACCTGGCGATCAGCGCCGGCAGCGGCAGCGTGAACACCGGCATCGTCGACGCCGACACCGCGACGCTGAGCCTGTCTGCCACGCYCGCCCTGACGGAAGCCGGCGGCAGCATCGTCTACACCGCGACGCTGAGCCAGGCCCCCACCACCGACCTGAGCGTCACGCTGAGCAACGGCGCGGTCATCACCGTGCAGGCCGGCCACCTGAGCGGCAGCACCAGCGTCGCGCTGCCGGCCAGCGACGATGTCTACGTCGATCCGGGCAGCGTCAGCGCCAGCATCCAGGGCGCCACCGGCGGCGGCATCCCGATCGCCATCGACGCGGCGCCGGCCGTCACCGCCGTCACCGACAGCATCGACACGACCACCGTGTCGCTCGCGGCCACGCACAGCGTGACCGAAGGCGGCAGCATCACCTACACCGCGACGCTGACCGCCGCGGCCCAGAGCCCCGTCACCGTCAACCTGTCCAACGGCGACGTGATCACCATCGCCGCCGGTACCACCACCGGCAGCGTGAGCCATGCCGCGCCCGCGAACGACGTGTACACCGGCAGCAGCACGGTGTCGGTGTCCATCGCCAATGCCAGCGGCGGCAACTTCGAGCAGCTGGCCGTCGACCCGGCGGCGGCGCAGACCCTGGTCACCGACAGCGTCGACACCACCACCGTCCGGCTGATCGCCTCGGCCAGCGCGGTCGAGGGCGGCAACATCACCTACACCGCGCAACTCACCGCGGTGGCGCAGGCCGACGTGACCGTGACGCTGTCGAACGGCGCCGTCATCACCATCCTCGCCGGCGCGCAAAGCGGCTCGGTGAGCCACCCGGCCCCGACCGACGACGTCTACACCGATGCCGGCACCGTCAGTGCCACCATCACCGGCGCGACCGGCGGCAAGTTCGAGAGCCTGGCCATCGACGCGACGCCGGCACAGACCTCCATCGGCGACAGCATCGATGCCACCACGCTGACGCTGTCGGCCCCGACCAGCGCCGTCGAAGGCGGCAACATCACCTACACCGCGACGCTGGGCGCAGCGGCGCAGACGCCGGTCAGCGTCACGTTGTCGAACGGTGCGACGATCACCATCGCCGCCGGTGCCACCACCGGCACCGTCAGCGTCGCCGCCCCGGCCAACGACGCCTATGCCGGCCATGCGCCGGTCTCGGCCTCGATCACCGGCGCCAGCGGCGGCGGCTTCGAGCAGCTGAACGTCGACGCGACCCCGCGCTCGACCAGCATCACCGACAGCGCCGACACCACCACGCTGAGCCTGACGGCCAGCGGCAGCGTGACCGAAGGCGGCAGCATCACCTACACCGCGACGCTGACGCAGGCGGCGCAGACGCCGCTCACCGTCAACCTGTCGAACGGCGACGTGATCACCATCGCCGCCGGCGATACCACCGGCAGCGTCACGCACGCCGCCCCGGCGAACGACGTCTACCTGGGCGGCGGCACCATCAGCGCGACGATCGCGAACGCGATCGGCGGCAACTTCGAGAACCTCAGTGTCGACCCGACGGCGGCCAGCACCACGCTGACCGACAGCGTCGACGCGACGACGGTCGTGCTGGCGGCCACGCCATCGGTCGTCGAGGGCGGCAGCATCGTCTACACCGCGACGCTGGGCGCGGTGGCGCAGGCACCGGTCGTGGTGACGCTGTCGAACGGCGACACCATCACCATCGCTGCCGGCCAGTTCAGCGGCTCGGTCTCGCACGCAACCGCGCCGAACGACGTCTACGTCAACGGCGGCACCGTCTCGGCCACCATCGCCAGCGCCGTCGGCGGCAACTTCGAGCAGCTGGCGCCCAGCGCCGCCGCCGCCACGACGACGGTCACCGATTCGATCGACACGACGACCCTCAGCATCACCGGCAACGGCAGCGTCACCGAAGGCGCGAGCGCCGGCTACACCCTGTCGCTGACCAGCCCGGCGCAAGGCCCGGTCACCGTCACGCTGAGCTACAGCGGCACGGCCGCCGACGGCAGCGACTACACCGGCGTCGCCACCGTCACCATACCCGCCGGCAGCAGCAGCGCGAGCTTCAGCATCCCGACGCTGGACGACGCCGTGGCCGAGGGCAGCGAGCACTTCACCGTCAGCGTGGCCTCGGCCACCGGAGGCGGCTTCGAGAGCCTGGTCGTCAGCGCCGCCAACGGCAGCGTCACCACCGGCATCGTCGACAACGACAGCGCGACGCTGAGCCTGTCGGCCACGTCAGGCCTCACCGAGGCCGGCGGCAACATCGTCTACACCGCCGTGCTGACCCAGGCAGCGGTGAGCGACCTGAGCGTGACACTGTCGAACGGTGCGGTCATCACGATCGCTGCCGGCCAGCTGAGCGGCACCGCCACGGTGGCCGTGGCGCCTGGCGACGACGCCTACGTCGACCCGACCAGCGTCAGCGCCACCATCCAGGGTACGAGCGGCGGCGGCATCCTGCTGAACATCGACCCGACGGCGGCCGTCACCGGCATCGCCGACACGATCGACACGACGACGGTCACGCTGAACGCCTCGGCGACGAGCGTCGCCGAAGGCGGCAGCATCGTCTACACGGCCAGCGTCGACCACCCGGTGACCGGCTCGCCGCTGGTGCTGACGCTGTCGAACGGCCAGAGCATCACCATCGCCGTCGGCCAGAGCAGCGGCAACAGCGCGCCGTTCGCGGTGCGCCCCGACGACGCCTATGCGCAGGGCGACCAGCCGCTGAACGTCGGCATCGTGTCGCACAGCGGTGCCAACTACGAGAACCTGGCCACCGGCAGCACGGTGGCGACCACCGTCACCGACAACGCCAGCACGACGACCGTGGCGCTGAGTGCGTCGACGGCGTCCGTGGCCGAAGGCGGCAGCATCGTCTACACCGCATCGGTGAACCAGCCGGTGTCCGGCCAGGACTTCGTCGTCACGCTGAGCAACGGCCAGACCATCACGATTCCAGTCGGGCAGAGCAGCGCCGACAGCGCGCCCTTCGCGGTGCGCGGCGACGATGCCTATGCCCAGGGTACGCAAACGCTGAACGTCGGCGTCAGCGCGACCAGCGGCGGCAACTACGAGGCCGTGGCCCACACGTCGACGGTCAGCACCGACGTCACCGACGACGGCGATGCGACGACCGTGACGCTGAAGGCGTCGAGCGCTTCGGTGTCCGAAGGCGGCAGCATCGTCTACACCGCCGAGCTCGACCATGCGGTGAGCGGGCAGGACCTGGTGCTGACGCTGACCAACGGCCAGAGCATCACGATCGCGGTCGGCCAGACCAGCGGCAGCACGGCACCGTTCGCGGTGCGCGCGGACGATGCCTATGCGCAGGGCACGCAGACGCTGAACGTCGGCGTCAGTTCGCACACCGGCGGCAACTTCGAGGCGCTGGCCACCGGCAGCACGGTCGGCACCGACGTCAACGACAACGGCACGCAGGTGGTCGCCACGGTGACGGCTTCGGCCGGCGCGGTGGCCGAAGGCACGGCCGTCAGCTACACCGTCACGCTGAACCAGGCGGTGACCGGATCCGACTTCAGCGTGACGCTGAGCAACGGGCAGAGCGTCACCATCCCGGTCGGCCAGAGCTCGGCCAGCACGGCGGCCCTGGCGCTGCGCGGCGACGACGCGCATGTGCAAGGCACGCAGACGGTGTCGGCGGGCATCACCGGCACCAGCGGCGGCAATTTCGAAGCGGTGAACGGCAGCTCGACGGCCCGCGTGGACGTCAGCGACGACGCCGACGTGACGACGGTGTCGATCAGCGGCGCGGGCAGCGTCGCCGAAGGCGCGAGCGCCGGCTACACGCTGACGCTGGACCATGTCGCCGCCACGCCGGTGACCGTGACGCTGAGCTACAGCGGCGTCGCCGCCGACGGCAGCGACTACGCCGGCGTCACGACAGTGACGATCCCGGCCGGCAGCAGCAGCGCCGTCTTCAACCTGGCGACCATCGACGACGCGCTGGCCGAAGGCACCGAGAGCTTCACCGTGACGGTGACCGGCGCGAGTGGCGGCGGCTTCGAGAGCCTGGCCGTGGGCAGTGCGAACAGCGTCACCACCGCCATCGTCGACAACGACGTGGCCAGCGTGAGCCTGGGCGCGACGCCGGGCCTGACCGAGGCCGGCGGCACCATCACCTACACCGCGACGCTGACGCAGGCGCCGTTGAGCGACCTGGGCGTGACGCTGTCGAACGGCGCGGTCATCACGATCGCTGCCGGTCAGCTGAGCGGCACCGCCACGGTGGCCGTGGCGCCCGGCGACGACGTCTATGTCGACCCGACCAGCGTCAGCGCGACCATCCAGGGCACGAGCGGAGGCGGCATCCTGCTGAGCATCGACCCGACGGCGGCCGTCACCGCCATCGCCGACACCCTCGACACGACGACGGTCACGCTGAATACCTCGGCGACCAGCGTCGCCGAGGGCGGCAGCATCGTCTACACGGCCCACGTCGACCACGCGGTGACCGGCTCGCCGCTGGTGCTGACGCTGTCGAACGGCCAGAGCATCACCATCGCCGTCGGCCAGAGCAGCGGCAACAGCGCGCCGTTCGTGGTGCGCCCCGACGACGCCTATGCGCAGGGCGACCAGCCGCTGAACGTCGGCATCGTGTCGCACAGCGGCGCCAACTACGAGCAGCTCGCCACCGGCAGCACCGCCAGCACCACCGTCACCGACAGCGCCAGCGTCACCACGGTGAACCTGAGCGCGTCCACCGCGTCGGTGGCCGAGGGCGGCAGCATCGTCTACACGGTCTCGGTCACCGCGCCGGTCACCGCCACGCCCTTCGTCGTGACGCTGAGCAACGGCCAGACCGTCACCATCCCGGTCGGCCAGAGCAGCGCCGACAGCGCGCCCTTCGCGGTGCGCGGCGACGACGCCTATGCGCAGGGCACGCAGGTGCTGAACGTCGGCGTCACCGGCACGGCCGGCGGCAACTACGAGACCGTGACGCACACCGCGACGGTCGGCACTGGCGTCAGCGACGACGCGGACACGACGACGGTGACGCTGAAGGCCTCGACCGCCACCGTGGCCGAAGGCGGCAGCATCGTCTACACCGCCGAGCTCGACCATGCGGTCAGCGGCCAGGACCTGGTGCTGACGCTGAGCAACGGCCAGACCCTCACGATCGCCGTCGGCCAGACCAGCGGCAGCAGCGCCGCCTTCGCGGTGCGCGCCGACGACGCCTACGTCCAGGGCACGCAGGTGCTGAACGTGGGCGTCAGTTCGCACAGCGGCGGCAACTTCGAGGCACTGGACACCAGTGGCACGGCCAGCACCGACGTCACCGACAACGCCACCCAGACGACCGTCACACTGACGCCGTCGACCGGCGCGGTGGCCGAAGGCGGCGCCGTCAGCTACACCGTCACGCTGAACCAGGCCGTGACCGGCTCGGACTTCAGCGTCGCGCTGAGCAACGGCCAGACCGTGACCATTCCGGTGGGCCAGAGCTCGGCCGTCAGCGCGCCGATCGTGCTGCGCGCCGACGATGCGCATGTGCAGGGCACGCAGACGGTCTCGGTGGGCGTCACGGGCACCAGCGGCGGCAACTTCGAGGCGTTGGACACCGGCAGCACGGCCCGCACCGACGTCAGCGACGACAGCGATGCCACCGTGGTCACCCTCAGCGGCCCGACCGGGCTGGTGCTCGAGGGCGATACCGTCAGCTACACCGCGACGGTCGGCCACCCGGTGACCGGCTCCGACCTGGTGCTGCACCTGAGCAACGGCCAGGACATCACGATCGCGGTCGGCCAGACGACCGGCAGCACCAGCCCGGTGGTGGCGCGCGCCGATGACGTCTATGCCCAGGGCAGCGCGACGACGGTGGTGGGCATCACCGGCCACAGCGGCGGCAACTTCGAGGCGCTGACGACCGGCAGCACCGTCAGCACGACGGTCAGCGATGACGGCGACCTGACGACGGTGAGCCTGTCAGGCGCCTCCAGTGTGACGGAGGGTGGCGCGGCAGGCTATACGCTGACGCTCAGCAGCCCGGCACTCACGACAGTGACGGTCACGCTGACCTATGGCGGCGCGGCCGCGAACGGCGGCGACTACACCGGCGTGACCACGGTCACCATTCCGGCCGGCAGCAGCAGCGCGAACTTCACGCTGCCGACCGCCGCCGATGGTCGCGACGAAGTCAATGAGACCATCGTCGTGTCGATCGGAACGGTCAACGGCGGCGGGTTCGAGGCGATCGCGCCGCACGCCACCGACAACAGCGTGACCACGACGCTGGTCGACAACGACCCGACGCCGTCGCTGTCGATCGGCGACGTGACCGTCAACGAAGCGGCCGGCACCGCGACCTTCACCGTGACGCTGTCCGCGGCCTCGGACCAGACGGTCACCGTCGGCTACGGCAGCGGCAACGGCACGGCCACCGCCGGTTCCGACTACACCACCRTCGCCGGCAACCTGATCTTTGCTCCGGGCGTCACCACGCAGACGATCACCGTGGCGATCAACAACGACAACGTGTACGAAGGCAACGAGGCCTTCAACGTCGTCCTGGGCTCGCCCACCAACGCCACCGTCGGCACCGGCACCGGTGTCGGCACGATCGTCGACAACGACACGCCGACGCTGACCGTGTCCAGCCCGACGGCTGTCGAAGGCGCGGGCTATGCGGTGTTCACTGTCTCGCTGTCCAACCCGTCGTCGCTCGCGACCACGGTCAACCTGGGCCTCGCCAACGGCACCGCCACCGGCGGCGGAGTCGACTACGGTTCGGGCACCTCGAACAACCTGCAGGTCTCCACCGACGGTGGCGCCACCTGGACGGATGCCAGCTCAGCCACCATCGCCGCAGGCAGCACCAGCGTGCTGGTGCGCACCCCGGTCGCCAACGATGCGCTGAACGAAGTCAACGAGACCTTCTCGTTGACCGCCACCACCTCGGCCGGCACGACCTCGAACGCCTCGGCTTCGGGCACCGCCACCATCACCGACAACGACCCGACGCCCTCGCTGTCGATCGGCAACGTCACCGTCAACGAGGCAGCCGGTACGGCCACCTTCACCGTCACGCTGTCGGCTGC
>NZ_JBFUGW010000144.1:0-16454 GCF_056402735.1 Rhizobacter sp. P3_C12 | reverse complement strand
ACCTTCGACGGCGGGTTCGCGCCGGCCGGCTGACGCGATTTCAGAAGTCTTCAGGCCCGGCATGTATCCCCGCGCCGACCTGCTCCCGAGAATGTGCACTCATCCACTCTCGGCGAGGCCGATCATGAGCATCGATGCCAACTCCACCCTGGGCAACCTCTACTGGTATCGCCACGATGGCTGGAAAGACGGCACCGAGCGATGGACCGGCAAGAACCTCGTCGGCCGCGGTGGATGGCAGGAATACAAGTCCGTCTTCGCGACCAGCGACGGCATCGTCTATGCCATCGGCTGGGACGGCAACCTGCACTGGTACCGCGACGCCGGTTGGCAGGATGGCACCGAGCGCTGGGAGAGCACGGTCGTCGGCCGGGGTGGATGGGCCGACTACCGGACCGTCTTCGCCACCAGCGACGGCATCCTCTACGCCGTCGGCTGGGACGGCAACCTCTATTGGTATCACCATGAAGGCTGGCAGGACGGCACCGAGCGGTGGAGCGAACGACAGCTCGTCGGCGCCGGCGGCTGGGGCATGTACGTCAGCGTGTGCGCCACCAGCGAAGGCGTGCTCTACGGCATCACGCCCGACGGCGACCTCTACTGGTACCGCCACGACGGCTGGCAGGACGGCAGCGAGCGCTGGACCGGCAAGAACCTCGTCGGGCGCGGCGGCTGGCGCCAGTACACCAGCGTGTTCGCCACCAGCGACGGCACGCTGTACGGCATCACGCCCGACGGCAACCTCTACTGGTACCAGCACAAGGGCTGGGAGGACGGCACCGAAGAATGGCGCGGCGCGCACCTCGTGGGCCGCGGCGGCTGGAACGGGTACACGAACGTCTTCATGACGAGCGACGGCATCCTGTTCGGTGTGCAGAACAACGTGCCGTCGCGCATCAAGCACATCGTCTACCTGATGCTGGAGAACCGCTCGCTCGACAACGTGCTGGGCTGGCTCTATCCGGACGGCCAGCGCCCCGACCGCGTGATGGCGCCGCTCGGCAACAACGAGCCCGGCTACAACGGCCTGCGCCCCGAGACCTACTACAACCTGGGCGCCAACGGGGTCAGGCACTGGGTCCGCAAGGGCACCCGCAACAGCTGGGTGCCCGAGTGCGATCCCAACGAAGACTACGTGCACGTCAACAACCAGCTCTTCTCGAGCACATCGAACCCGCCCCCGAACCAGGCCGCCGGCATGGGCGGCTTCTACCAGGACTTCRCCAGCGACAGCTGGCGCTACGGGCTCGACGAGGTCATGCAGACCTACACGCCCGCCGAGTTGCCGGTGCTGAACGGCGCCGCGCGCCACTATGCGGTGTCCGATGCGTATTTCTCGTCGGTGCCCACGCAGACCAATTGCAACCGCGCCTTCGCCGCCACCGGCAATTCGCTGGCGCCCGACCCGGATACCGGCGCGCTGCAGGCCTGGGTGAACAACAACATGTGGCGCATCGGCGAGAACTGGCTCTACTTCAACCAGCGCACGATGTTCAACGTGATGTACGACGCCGGGATGAAATCACCCAGCGACTGGATGATGTTCGCCAGCGAAAGCTGGTGGTTCGCAGGCGGCAAGTGCTTCACCCGCGACATCCTGACCCAGCTGGGCGACTCGAAGTACGACCCTCATTTCGACGACATCGACGCCTTCTACCGTCTCGCCAGAACGAACGCCCTGCCCTCCATGTGCTTCCTCGAGCCCAAGTGGGGCTATGGCTACTCGCGCGACGGCGTCGGCCCGCAAGGCAACGACTACCACCCGCCGCGCAACGTCGCGCCCGGCGAGCAGTTCGTCAGCGACATCCTGGATGCGCTGAGGTCCAGCCCCGGTTGGAACGACACGCTCCTCATCATCAACTTCGACGAGCACGGCGGCACCTACGACCACGTCGCGCCGCCCTGGCATGCCGCCGTGCCCTGGGGCGAGGGCTCGGCCACGCCTGCCCCCACGCAGAGCGAGCTGGGTTTCGGCTTCGACCGCTTCGGCGTGCGCGTTCCGCTGATCCTGGTGTCGCCCTACATCGAGGCGAACACCGTCTTCCGGGCCGGGCCCGCGACGCCGTTCGACCACACCTCGGTCATCGCCACCATCCTGACGATGATGGGCATTCCGCGCAGCGACTGGAAGCTGGGCAACCGCGTCCAGAACGCGCCGACCTTCGAGTCGGTGCTGACGCGCAGCACGCCGCGCACCGACATGCCGGAGATCAAGCCCAGCGCCGCCGCGCTGGCCGCCATCACCGCGGGGCCGGCGATCGATCCGCCGCCCTCCGGGCTGCAGCGTGAAATCGCGTCGCGCATGGTCCGGGAGCTCCTCTCCCGACAGCCGCTCGCGGCGAACGCGGGCGCCCCTGTCGGCGAGGACGTCTACAAGGCGCTGGACGAGGCGAGGACGCTGTCCGGGCTGGGCGCCGTGGTGACGCGGGTCGTCGGTGAACCACCACRCTGACGCCGCGGGCCCGGGCGATCAGCCCCCACCGAACACGTGCTCGAACTCCACCCAGCCCTGCCGCCCGTGCGGGCTGTAGAAGCCCACCGGATAGAACGGCCAGCCCCCGGTGTCGTCGCGCACCGTCTTGTTCGCGACGTTGTTGACGATCAGCGTCAGCCGCGTGTTCTTCGCGAGCTGGTAGCTGCCGCTCAGGTTGTGCAGCCATTGCGGCGGCACGAAGCCCTCGTCGCCATCGGCGATGCGGCCGTAGCGGCTGGACGTGAGCGTCGCGCCCCAGTCGCCGAAGCTGCCGTCCAGCGTCGCGACCAGCTTGGTCGGCCAGCCGGTGAAATCGCGCGTGCCGACCTGGTTGGTCGCGGCGTCGCCGGCGAACTGCTGGTACGTGAAGCTCTGCACCCGTGTGTACTTCGCACCGACCTGCCAGCGGCCCCAGCCCTCGGTGGCCCAGCGGTATCGCACGCCGAGGTCGAAGCCGCGCGTGCTCTCCTGCGCGGCGTTGATCGGGTTGACCGCGATCTCGTAGACCTCGCCCGGCCGCACCACCGCATTCGCCGGGTTGCGGCGCACGCGTGAGAACGTGTCGAGGCAGCTCGGGCTGGCCGGGTCCCGCGCGCCGCTGCGGCAATCGGCCTCGTCGCGCAGCAGCTTGTCGGCGTCGAGCGTCGTGACCAGGTTGTCGATCTCGATCTTCCAGAAGTCGATCGAGGCCTCGAACTGCGCACTCGGCGACCAGAACGCGCCCAGCCCCCAGCTGCGGCCGTTCTCGGATTTCAGGTCGGCGCTGCCGTTGCTGACGTAGTTGAAACCGGGCGACACGTTGGCGAACTCGCAGGTCGCCACCGGCTGGCCGGCCTGCGCGCAACGCAGGTAGTCGGTCGACGACGAGTAGTAGCCGCGGCTCTCGGCGGTGTAGATGTAGCTCATGTCCGGCGCGCGGAAGCTGGTCGCGTGGTTCGCGCGCAGCAGCAGCTCGCGGCTCGGCCGGAACTCCAGACCGGCCTGCCAGGTCAGCTTGTCGTCATGCCGGCCGGCGAACGCGTAGTCGTCGTAGCGGCCGGCGAGCGTGGCCGTCACCTCGCGCGACAGCGGCGCGTTCAGCTCGGCGCCCAGCGCCTGGCGCTGCCGCGTGCCCTTCACTTCGGCCACCTCCTTGGTGTTGTAGAACACGCCCTGCCCCAGCCGCGGGTCCGAGCGGTTGCTGAAGCCCTGCGAGCCGAGCTCGGCCACCGCGGCGAGCTGCAGCGGCCCGGCCGGCAGTTGCAGCAGGTCGCCGCGCACGCTGGCGCTCAGGCCGTGGTTCCACGAGCGGTTGTCGCCGTTGCTGGCACCGCTGATCGCGCCGAACTCGGCGGCTGTCAGCGGCGTGTACAGCCGCGCCGGATCGGGTGCGTAGATCGGGGTGCCGTCGGCATCRGTGCCCTGCTGAGGGCCGAGGAAGAAGCTGTCGACCGAGGCCAGCAGCCGCGGCGTGACGGTCTTGCTGCGGTAGGCCGATGCGTTGTAGGCCACCTCGTAGTTCCAGCCGTCGACCAGGTCGCCGCGCGCGCCGAACGCGAGGTTGCCGGTGGTGTCGCGCCATTCGCGGCTGAAGCGGGTCACGCCGCCGAGCTCCTCGGGCGCGAGGCGGCGCGTCCAGGTCTCGAGATCGCCGGTGTTGGCGTTGCGGAAATAGCTGCTGCTCGCGCCGAGCGAGGTCCAGCTCGGTCCGCGGGTGTTGTTCTCGGTCTTGGCCACGCCGAGCAAGGCTTCGGCGAACAGCGTGGTCTTCGGGGTCAGCGCAACGTCGAACAAGCCCGCGAGGTTGGCGGTCTCGGTGCCGGTCTGCGTGGTCCAGTAGGTCGGCTGGGCGCGGCCGCTCGCGCAGTAGTTGCGGCTGCCCGCCTGGTAGTGCCGGGTGCTGCCGTCGAACAGCCCACCCAGCGCGTCGCAGCCGGTGCCGGGGTCGACGTAGGCGCCGGTGTCGGCATTGCGGCGCGATGCGATCGCCGTCGGCGCGGCGCCGGCCAGCGTGGTGTCGGCCATGAAGTCGCGCTGGCGGCTCCAGATCGGCTGGCGCTTGCCGAGCTCCAGGCCCCAGACGCCGGTCACGGCGTCGCTCGCGATGCCGCCGCTGAGCTGCACGCGCAGGTTCTCGCCGCCGCCCTGCTGCGTGGTGCCGGCCTTCACGTTGAGGTGGATGCCGTCGAGCTGCTTCTTCAGGATGATGTTGACCACGCCGGCGATGGCATCGGAGCCGTAGATCGCCGAGGCCCCGCCGTCGAGGATCTCGATGCGGTCGATCAGCGCCGACGGGATGTTGGCGAGGTTCACGAAATTGACCTCGCCGTCGTAGGCGGTCGGGTAGTCGGCGACACGGCGGCCGTTGATCAGCGTCAGCGTGTGGTTCGGCCCGAGGCCGCGCAGGCTGATCGCGTTGGCGGCCGGCGTGAAGGTGTTGCCGAAGTCCTCGCCCTGCGTGAAGCCGGTGTTCTGCGTCAGGCCCGCGAGCGCATCGAACACGTTCCTGTAGCCCTGGCGCTCGAGATCCTCGCCCTTGATCACGGTGACCGGGCTCGGCCCTTCGGCCTGCGCGCGCAGCAGGCGCGAGCCGGTGACCTGCACGCCGGGCAGGCTCTGGCCCTCGGGCTCGGCAGCGTGGGCGGGGGTGATGGCGGCGAGCAGCAGCGCGCCGAATAGTGGTCGTGTGGATGAAGGCATGCTGGATGGGTCACGAAAAAACGTGACCGCAGGCTACGCACCGACCTCGGGGGACACAACGAAGGGAAGCTCACATGCAAATGCGGCCGCACAATATTCCGGCGCCTGGAACGTCTTCCCAGGCATGGATCCGCCAACGCCGCCTGCCCTCGTGACCGCACCCCATCCCGATCACGAGCAGGAAATCACCGCCACGGTCCGGCGCGAATCGGGCCGGCTCGGCGATTTCATCCGGCGCCGCGTGCCCGACCCGACCGATGCGGAAGACATCCTGCAGGACGTGCTGGAGGAGTTCGTCGAGGCATATCGACTGCCATCCGCGATCGAGCAGGTGAGCGCGTGGCTGTTCCGGGTGGCGCGCAACCGCATCGTCGACCGCTTCCGCAAGAAGCGCGAAGAGCCGCTGCGCGATGCGGGCGATCCGGACGATGACGACACGCGGCTCGACCTGGCACTGCCCGACCCGGACGGCGGCCCGGAGGCGGCCTATGCGCGCTCGGTGCTGCTGGACACGCTGCAGCAGGCGCTCGACGAGCTGCCGGCGAACCAGCGCGAGGTGTTCATCGCGCACGAACTCGACGGCCGCAGCTTCAAGGACATGGCGGCAGACACCGGCGTGCCGCTCAACACGCTGCTCGCCCGCAAGCGCTACGCGGTGCTCTACCTGCGCGCGCAGCTGCAACCCATCTATGACGAACTGGAAGACTGAAGGAGAAAGATGATGATGAGATTCAAGGCAATGTTCGTGGGCCGCCTCGTGCTGGGCCTGGTCGCGATCGCCGCTCTGGGCGGCGTGGTGATGGCGCTGTGGAATGTGGTGATCCCCGGGCTGCTGACGGGGGCGCAGGCCATCGACTACCCGCACGCGCTGGGCCTGCTGCTGCTGTGCCGGATCCTGTTCGGCGGCTTTCGCGGGTATGGTGGCTGGCGGCGCGGCTGGCATGGCCACCGGTTCGGGCATCGCAGATGCGGCCCCGACTGGCACGCGATGACGCCCGAGGAGCGGGAGCAGTTCCGCCGTGGCATCCGCCCCGATCGACCCGACAATCGATCCCACCACCAGCATCCCGACGCCCGCACCGGAGCCCCTGAATGAGCACACCGTCCCTCGCGCCACCCGCAACGCCCCAGGCGTTCTCGCCCTACCAGAAGGTGGTGCTGGGGCTGCTCGCGTTCCTGCAGTTCGCGGTCATCCTCGATTTCATGCTGATGGCGCCGCTCGGCGCGCTGATCATGCCGGCGCTGTCGATCAGCCCGAAGCAGTTCGGGCTCGTCGTCTCGGCCTATGCGTTCAGCGCCGGTGCGGCCGGGCTGCTGACGGCCGGTTTCGCGGACCGCTTCGACCGCAGGAAGCTGCTGCTGTTCTTCTACACCGGCTTCGTGCTGGGCACGCTGTGGTGCGGGCTGTCACCCACCTTCGAGAGCCTGCTTGCGGCGCGCATCGTCACCGGCCTGTTCGGCGGCGTGATCGGCTCGATCGTGCTCGCGATCGCCACCGACCTGTTCCCGGCGTCGATGCGCGGCCGCGTGATGGGGCTGATCCAGACCGCGTTCGCGGCGAGCCAGGTGCTGGGCCTGCCGGCCGGGCTGTACCTGTCGAGCCGCTGGGACTGGCACATGCCCTTCTTCGCGATGGCCGCGCTCGGGCTGGTGGGCGGGCTGGTGGTGGCCTGGCGGCTGCAGCCGGTGGATGCGCACCTGAAGCTGCCGCAGGAGCGTGGCGCCTTCAGCCACCTGCTGCACACGGTGGCCGTGCCGCGCCACCTGCTGGCGTTCGCGACGACCGCACTGCTGACCACCGGCGGCTTCATGCTGATGCCGTTCAGCAGCGCCTTCACCGTCAACAACCTGGACATCAGCATGCACAGCCTGCCGACGATCTACCTGGTGACGGGGCTGTGCACCATCGTGTTCGGGCCGCTGATCGGCCGGGCTGCCGACAGGTTCGGCAAGTTCCGCGTGTTCACGGTGGGCACGCTGCTGTCGATGACGATGGTGCAGATCTACACCCACCTCGGCCCGGTGCCGCTGCCGGTGCTGATCGCGGTCAACGCGGTGCTGTTCGTCGGGATCTTCTCGCGGATGATCCCGTTCCAGGCCCTCGTGGCCGGCGTACCGACGCCGGCGCAGCGCGGCGCGTTCAACGCGATCAGCTCGTCGGTGCAGCAGCTGTCGGGCGGCATCGCGTCGGTGATCGCGGGCCACATCGTCACGCTGGGGGCCGACGGCCGGCTGCAGCATTTCGACCGGGTCGGGCACGTCGTGGTGGGCGCGTCGATCGTGTCGTTCATGCTGCTGTGGCGCTTGCAGAAGAGCGTCGCAGCAGGCTGACCACGGCGGCGGCCAACGCAGCCGCCGCCCCGAGCGCCAGGCCCCAGTGCACGGCGCTGACCGACGGCAGCAGCGCGAACAGCAGCCCGATCGACAGGCTGCCCAGCGTCTGCCCGGTCAGCCGCGCGGTGCCCTGTGCACCGCCGGCCGCGCCGCTGCGCTCCTTCGGCGCGGCGAGCAGCATGTTCTGGTTGTTGGGTGTCTGGAAGAACCCGAAGCCGAGACCCGCCAGGCTCGTGAAGACGACCATCGGCCCCCAGGGATCGCCGTGGATCGGCCAGGCGGTGCACAGCGCCAGGCCGAGCGAGAGGCACGCCCCACCGATCGCGCAGAGCCACGCGGTCGGCACGCCGCGCCGGGCCAGGCGCGCCGACAACGGCGCGGCCACCATCACCGCCAGCGGCCACGGGGTCATCAGCAGGCCGGTGGCCGCCACGCCCAGGCCCAGCTCGTGCTGGAAGTAGAACGGCAGCGATACATAGCCGACCATCTGCCCGGTGAAGCAGCACACCGATGCGATGACCGATAGCCGGAACGACGGCACGCGCAGAAGATCGAGCGGGATCAGCGGCGCCGCCTTCGGCCTCTCGCGCCGCACCAGCAGCACCAGCGAAACGGCCGACACGGCGAGCAAGGCCGCGCCGTACCACGGCGACGACGGCAGCCAGTCGCTGCCCAGCACGAAGGCGGCGAACAGGAGCGCGTTGAGCGCGATGCTGGCGAGGTCGAGGCGGCGCCCGGTGCCGGGCGGATTCGGCAACCCTGCACAGGCCGCCAGCACCAACACGCCGACCGGCAGGTTCACCGCGAACAGCCACGGCCAGCTCGCGACCGACAGCAAGGCGGCGCCGACCGCCGGCCCGGCCGCCGAGGCGCCTGCCACCGTCAGCGCGTTCCAGGCGATCGCCTGGCCCAGCAAGCGGCGCGGATAGGTGAAGCGCAACAGCGCCAGCCCCAGCGGCATCACCGCCGCGCTGCCCAGCCCCTGCAGGCATCGGGCCGCGACCAGCCAGGGCAGCGACGGCGCCAGCGCACACAGCACCGACGCCACGGTGAACAGCGCGATCCCGGCGGTGAACACGCGGCGATAGCCCAGCCGCTCGCCGACGGCGGACGCGGGGAGCAGGAACATCACGATCGCCAGTTGGTAGGCGGTGACGATCCAGACCGCGTCGGCCGGCGCTGCGTGCAGTTGCTGCGCGATGCTGGGCAGCGCGACGTTGGCGATCGCGCCGTCGAGCACCACCAGCACGATCGCGCCGAGGATCGCGGCGACTGCTGCGTAGCGGCGCGGCAGCGGCAGGCCGTCGAGCTCGTGCGCCGCGCCGGAGTCGGTGCGATGAGAGACCGGGGACGGGTTGGATTCGAGGACAGTGGATGACATGGCTGGTGGACCGGAGGGGGGCGCTCGATCGCGCCACGTCAGCATAGGTCGCCGACCCCGACTGCCACAGAGCGTGGCGCGCATCTTGTTCCTGCATGCGGCGCCGGATCGACGGCCCCGAACCGTGCTAGGTTCGACCGATGCCCGCCGACATCGACCTCAACCTGCTCATTGCATTGAACGCGCTGCTCTCCGAGGCCAGCGTCTCCCGGGCCGCCGAGCGGCTGGGCCTGAGCGAATCGGCGATGAGCCGCACGCTGGCTCGCTTGCGTGAAGCGACGGGTGACGAGCTGCTGGTCCGGGCCGGCCGTGCGATGGTGCCGACGCCGCGGGCACTGGCGCTGCGCGAGCAGGTGAAGGCCCTGGTCGACGAGGCGGCGGCCGTGCTGCAGCCGGCCGGGCCTGACCTGAACCTCGGCACGCTCGGGCGCCTGTTCACCATCCGGGCCAACGACGGTTTCACCGAGGCGTTTGCGCACCTGCTCGCGGCACGCACCGCGCGCGAGGCGCCCGGAGTGCGCCTGCGTTTCGCGCCCAAGCCCGACAAGGACGTGCGGCCGCTGCGCGAGGGCTTGATCGATCTCGACGTGGGCGTGCTCGGCGAGTCCGGCCCCGAGGTGCGCGTCCAGACGCTCTACCGCGACCGCTTCATCGCCGTCGTGCGGCAGGGTCACCCGCTGCTGGCCGAAGGCGAGATCACGCCCGAGCGGTATGCGGCCTGCGACCATGTGGTCACGTCGCGCCGGGGAAAAATCACGGGGCCGGTGGACGATGCGCTCGCCGCCGCCGGCTTGAAGCGCAATGTCGCCGTCATCGTTCCCAGCTTCGGCACCGCGCTGTCGACGGCCGCCGCGACCGACATGGTGGCGTTGATCCCGGCGTCGTACTTCGAGCACCTGCGGGCGAGCAATACGCTGCGCTCGTTCGAGCTGCCGGTGCCGACGGAGCACATCACCATCTCGCAGATGTGGCACCCGCGGCTCGATCGCGATCCGGCGCATCGGTGGCTGCGAGGGGTGGTGCTGGAGGTGTGCCGGCAGCAGCGGGCGAACGCTCAGTAGCTCGCATCGAAAGCACGTCTGGCCTCTGCAAATTCGCTGGCGCAGTCTTTCAGAACCTGCGGAGGCGGATTGTCGACGCAGCGTCTCGGCTGTCGATAGAACTTGGCCCACGCTGCGGCCTTCGTGGCGGCCGCTCTCGCTGTCGCGAGCCGGGTCTGCTCATCCAGCTGATCTCGGCGCATGCGTTCCGCCTCTGCAGCTGCGGCTGCGGCGCGTTGATCGGCGAGTAGCGAAACGCGTTGCCGGTCGATCCGACGCAATCGTTCTGCTTCAGTCTCCACATTTGCTGACAGCCAGATGCCGAGTGCCGTGAGCGCCGCTCCGAGAAGCGTCAAAACCACGCTCCGCAGCCACAGGGCCAGCGACATGTAGGGGGCCAATACCAGCCATTCAGCGTATCCGGGATGGACCAGTGCCTTGCGCTTCTCTCCAATTGCGCAAAGTCCGGTGAGCTGCACTGCAGCTTGTGCGTCCTTCGAGGCAAAGTCGCCACGCACCAGACAGAATCCGCGCAGTACCTTGTTCGTGTCGACGCGGCGCAGGATGAACTCGGGGCTGAAGCGGGTGGCGAGCCGCCCGTCTTGCACCTCGGTCCGGTGCCGAATATCCGAACCAAGCACTTCAACTTTCACGCTGCGCCACGACTGCGATCGCAGACGCCACCACAACGGCCTGGCGCCGTACCAACTCATCGGTACCCCGATCGCAAAGATGGCGATCGGCCCCCCGAGGTCTGATGTCGTCGACAGTCCGAGCAAGACGAACACGCAGAAAAAGACGAAAAGTGCGCGCGCGATGGCTGCCATGCCGGCTCTCCCTTTGCTCTTGTGATCTTTGCTTGCGAGTGTATTGGTGAACTGCCAAGTGCGGCGGGCTCGATGCGCCCCGTGTGGTCATACAAAAACGCATGGACGCTCAGCATCCTTGAGCAATTCCTTTAGAACCCTTCCACGCCCAGACTTCCTCCATCGAACTGGCCGTCGGCTCGGCCTTCAAGTGGGAAGAAGGTGGCCTGCAGATCACCTCGACCGTGCAGGAACTGGCGCCGCTGCGCCGCATTGTCTGGACAGGCCCCGCGCAGGGCATCGACGCCGTCCACGTCTGGCAGTTCACCGAGACTGCGCAGGGCGTCAAGGTGAGCACCGAGGAATCGTGGAGTGGCGAGGTCGTGCGGGCCAACGCGGCATCGCTCCAACCCCTCCTGGATGGTGCGCTTCAGGAGTGGCTGACACGATTGAAGGCCACAAGCGAAGCCAGCGCGTCGAAAACAAGCCGTTAGACCCGCGTGAGCGGCGCCACCGTTCGTGGCGCCGTGACACCTATGATTCGCGTCGACGCGAGCGTCAATCGGTGTCTCGCGACCTGACGGCGCTGGGTGCTGCGAGGCCACAATCGCGAAACGAGCTTCGGTAGCGGAGTGGCGTCAAGCCAAGCAAATTCCGAAATGCCGTGCCCATGTGTGACTGATGCGAAAACCCGCACTCCAACGCGATCATCGCCAACGGCATGTCGGTTCGCTCGATCAGGGCGCGTGCGGCCTGCAGGCGGGTTTCAACGATGAAGGCGTGGGGAGTCATGCCAACCACTCGACTGAACTCACGCAGGAAATGGACTTCCGCCACCCCTTCGGCGCTTGCCAGTTGGGACAGTGTCAATGGTTGGTCGAACTCCGCGGCAATCCGATCCAGCACTCGAGCGCAACTCGCTCGGTCGATGTTTTTAGGCGCACTTCGTGGCACCGAGCAAAGACTCACGAACTGGACTGCGAGTTCTTCAAGCGCAAGCATATCGATGTCTGGATCCATCATGGCCTTGCGAATCGCTCGACCCAGCACCAAGGCCTGACGGTGTCCCGGCATCTCCTTGCGGAAATTGGGCAACGCGGTGGCGTCGTCCGTGGTGACGGGCCTCGTCCACCTGGCGACAAGGTATTCGCCGCCAGTTTGCGATTCTGAAAACACGGGTAACCCCGCAGGCGTGTAGGTCAGGACACCGGGCCAGGTGTCGAAGTCAACTCGATGGTCTGAATCGATGGAGTGCACCCCCGTCTGCCGCTCCAGAGCCACCCCGAGGGCCTGCGATTGCACGGGGTCGCGTGCACTGTAAGGGGCACTGGGGAGAAGATGAACGTTGAGATGGCCGTTCAAAACCGTCAGTGAACGCGAGGAAGGCATTGCAGTTTCCTTGTCGCAAGCAGCAGAAATTGTCCGCCAAGAATGGACCCAACGCCGAGACGCATCGCGACTTGCCTGCACATCATCTCCGTTGGTCGCCCCACCGGTTGTCCCTGCCACGTTCGCTGCTTCTGAAATTTCTTGATAGCTCGCTTGCCCAGTTGTCTCGACACTGCGTGCAAGGCATCAACCCAGAAGCACCCAGCAATGCTGACGATCGGTCTGATTGGCGGAATGAGCTGGGAGTCCAGCGCGGAGTACTACCGCATCATCAATCAAGGGGTTCGCGCGCGCCTTGGGCCGCTGCGTTCGGCCCAATCGCTGATGCAGAGCGTCGACTTCGGCCCCATAGAGCGGGCGCAGCACGAGGGCCGCTGGGATCTGACGACGCAGATTCTCCAGGATGCCGCGCGGAAGCTGCAAGCCGGGGGCGCCGACTGCATTGTCCTGTGCACGAATACCATGCACAAGGTCATCGATGACCTTCAGGCGGTCGTGACGATTCCATTTCTCCACATCGCAGATCCGGTGGGGCGCGCCGCCACACGTGCCGGGGTGAAGACGATCGGGCTGCTTGGGACCTCTTTCACCATGGAGCAGGACTTCATGAAGGATCGGCTGACCAGGCTTCACGGGCTCAACGTGCTCGTCCCCCCGTCGATCGAACGCAAGGAAGTTCATCGAATCATCTACGACGAGTTGTGCGTCGGCATCGTCAATGACGAGTCTCGCCAGATCTACCAGCAAACGATCAACCGACTGGCGCAACGTGGCGCCGAGGCCATCATCCTCGGATGCACCGAAATCACCTTGTTGATCAAACCGCAGCACAGCCGAGTGCCGCTGCTTGACACCACCGATCTGCACGCCCGTTCAGCCGTCGATTTCGCGCTGAACGGCGCCAGCGCTGAGATTGCAAACCCATGAACCGACGCTACTTCCTTCTGGCTGGTCTCGGCGCCGCGGGCGCATTGATCTATGGCGTGACCGACTCGCCCGATGAACGCCTGCTCACGGCGCAGGCCATGCCCGTGAGCGAAGGCCAACTGGCGCTGAACGGCTGGGTCAAGATCGGTGCCGATGATTGGGTGACCGTTGTCTGCTCCAAATCCGAAATGGGCCAGGGCATCTACACCGCCTTGGCCATGCTGGTGGCTGAAGAGCTCGACGCCGATTGGTCGCGCGTGCGCGTGGAGGCGTCGGGTGTGGACAAAATCTACAACAACGTCGCCGCCGTGCGCGATTCGGTGCCCTATCACCCGCGCGATCGGGGCCTGCTCAAAGCCATGGTGCAAACGCAAAACGCCTACATGGCCCGCAACCTCATGAACATGATGACCGGCGGCTCTTCAAGCGTGAAAGATACTTGGCAGCCGATGCGCCAAGCCGGCGCAATGGCGCGCATGAGCCTGCTTGCTGCCGCCGCCAAGTACTGGAAGGTGCCTGAGGCGGAGTGCTCGATCAGCGCGGGCGTGGTGGCGCATCCCAGCGGCCAGTCGGCGCGCTTTGGTGAACTCATTGCCAAGGGCGTTACACCGATCACGCGGGGCAAGCCCACGCTCAAGACGCGGGCGCAGTTCAAACTCATCGGCAAGCCCTTGGGGCGCCTGGATTCGAGCGCCAAGACAACCGGCACAGCCGGCTTTGGCATCGATGTGCAGCAGCCAGGGCAGCTCTATGCCGCCATAGCGATGAGCCCCGTACTCGGCGGCACAGTGGCTGGCGTGGACAGCGCCGCCRCCCTGGCGATGAAGGGCGTCAAGAGAATCATCATCGTGCCGCCACTCAACGGCGCCAGCGGCGGCGTGGCCGTGGTGGCCGACAATTGGTATCGCGCCAAAATGGCTGTCGAGGCACTCAAGCCCCAGTGGGTCGACGGTGCGGCTGGTGCTGCCAGCAGCGCGGCGATGCTGCAGCAGATGGTGCAGGCCGCCGCCCTCTTCAASGGCAGCAGCTTTGGTGGCCAAGGCGATGCCGGCTCGGCACTGGCCACCGCCACCAAGAAGCACGAAGCGCACTACACCGCACCCTGGCTGGCCCACGCCACGATGGAGCCCATGAACTGCACCGTGCTGTTCAAAGACGGCAAGGCCACGGTCTGGGCTCCCACGCAAGTGCCTGATTCAGTGCAGCTTGCCGTGGCTACGGTGTGCGGCATTGAATCCGCAGACACAACGATCCATGTGACCCTGCTCGGCGGCGGCTTCGGACGGCGCCTGGAGGTCGACTTCGCCGCTCAGGCCGCCTTCATTGCCAAGGAACTCTCCGGCCTGCCCGTGCAACTGCTTTGGTCGCGCGAGGAAGATACGCGGCACGACTTCTACCGCCCGGCCTGTGCCGCTAGTTTCAGGGGTGGCCTCGATGCCAAGGGCGCGCTCATCGCCCTCGAGGCGTGCTCGGCCGGCCAGTCTCTGTTTGGCAAGTACGCTCCGCGCGCCATTCAAGGCATGGTCGGAGCCTTCTTGCCGATCGCCGGGCAGATGCCACCAGCGGGGCCAGACAAGACGGTGGCCGAGGGGGTGTTTGACCAGCCCTATGACATCCCCAACTTGCGCGTGATGCATCAGTTCATGGAGTTTCCGGTGCCGGTGGGTTTCTGGCGCTCGGTGGGCCATTCGCATCAGGCCTTCTTCAAGGAGAGCTTCATCGACGAAATGGCCCACGCCGCGGCCACCGATCCACTCAAGTTCCGCCAAGCCATGCTTGGCAGCGATGCGCGCGCAGGCGCCGTCCTCAAGCTCGCCGCCGAAAAGGCGGGCTGGGGTTCACCGATCGCGCCTGCAGCCGATGGCCGCAAGCGCGGGCGAGGCATCGCACTGCACTGGTGCTTTGGCACCTGGGTGGCGCAGGTGGTGGAGGCCAGCGTGGGCAGCGATCAGGGCATTCGCGTCGAACGCGTCGTGTGCGCGGTCGATTGCGGTCTGGTCGTCAACCCGCGCATCGTGGCGCAGCAGATGGAAAGCGCGGTGGTGTATGGCCTGTCGGCGGCGCTGCATGGCGAAATCACGATCGAACAAGGCCGCGTGCAACAAGGCAGCTTTCACGACTACGCGCCGCTGCGCCTGAGCGAATGCCCGGTGATCGAAACCCACATCGTCGCCAGTGACGAAGACCCCGAAGGCATGGGCGAACCCGGCTTGCCCCCGGTGGCACCGGCGCTGGCCAATGCCATCTTTGCGGCTACTGGCAAGCGCCTGCGCAACCTGCCGCTGAAGATGATCTGACCATACAACCCCTGATTCCTGCCTTCGCCGTCCCGGCCCAGGCCGGGATTCAGTGAACGCCGCACGCCGGACCAAGCACCATGACCACCTTCACTCTAAATGGCAAGGCCACCACCCTCGATGTCGAAGACGACATGCCTCTCCTGTGGGTCTTGCGCAATGAACTCAAATTGACCGGCACCAAATTTGGCTGCGGCATCGCGCTGTGCGGAGCCTGCACGGTGCATGTGAATGGCTCACCCACGCGTGCCTGCGTCACGCCTCTGGCCCAAGTTGCCGGCAAGCGTGTCGACACCATCGATGGCCTCAAAAGCAAAGCCCTTGCTGCCGTGCAAAAGGCATGGGTCGAACTCGATGTGGTGCAGTGCGGCTACTGCCAATCGGGTCAGATCATGGCCGCCGCTGCATTGCTCGAAAAAAACGCAAAACCCACWGACGCTGACATCGACTCCGCCATGAACGGCAACCTCTGCCGCTGTGGCGCCTACCCGCGCATCCGAGCAGCAATCCACTAGGCCGGGGCAGCGCTCTGAGTAACCGTCTTTGGAGTCAAGCCACCGTGAAGCGATTTATCCCAGGGTTTGTTGGTTTTGACCATGGCGTTGAGCGTGGTCAGCGAGCTTGCGCATGCAGGCCACCAGTGCCTTGGGCAGCTTGCCGGCGGCCAGCAGCCGGTCTTGGAAGGTTTTGATGGCAGGGTTGTAGCGGGAGGCGGTGAGCGTGGCCATGTAGAGCACGCGACGGGCCGTCTGTGGCGACCCTGGCAAGAAGACATGGCGAGGGCGTGGCACGCCGTCGGGTAGCGCAGCCAGCGCATCGCGAAGCAGCACGCCGCCCAGCGAATGCCCGACAACCACATAGCCCAACGTTGTCTCGGACGATTGCGCCATCTCGACCAGCCGGCGCATGAGCCGTGCACGGATGGCCTCGACATCCTCGCAGGCCGCCAGGTACCCGAATCCCCGCGCGCGGATACCCGCACGCCGCAGACGCGCCATCAGCGGCAGGCCCGACAAGGGCGTACGACCCAGGCCGTGGACGAACAATGCTTGCATTGGTTGAATCATCGCCTGACGATCTGAACCGAGCCTGCCTGAATGTGGACTTCCCGGAAGGAAAGCTTCTCGG
>NZ_JBFUGW010000143.1:0-16457 GCF_056402735.1 Rhizobacter sp. P3_C12 | reverse complement strand
GCGCGGGACTCGGTGCAGGCGACGGCGCCGGCGCCGGGCTGGGTGCAGGGGCCGGAGAGGGCGCAGGAGCCGGGGCCGGGGCCGGCGCAGGAGTTGGCGCCGGAGCGGGTGCAGGCGCCGGCGCTTGCGCATCGGTCGCCAGCAACTGCCAGCGTTGGTTGTCGTTGTTGCCGCAGTCCCATTGCTGGATGCGGCCGCCGGCCACGGTGCTGAAGTCCTTCACGTCGAGGCACTTGCCGGTGTGCTTCGCCGCGATGCGGAAGCTGTCGCCGCCCGGCATCACGCTGAAGCGCTGGTTGGCGCCGGCGCCGTAGCTCCATTGCTGGATCAGCGCGCCGTTGGCGGTCGAGATGTCGCTCACGTCGAGCGCGCGGCCGCTGTTGACGTTGATGAATGCATAGCTGCCGTCGTCGGCCGCGCGCACCTCGAAGCGCTGGCTGGCCGAGGTGCTGCACGCAGCCTGCAGCGTCTTCGCACCATCGGTGGTGGACGCGCCCTCGATGTCCAGGCACAGCTTCGACTGCAGGCCGCGCAGCGTGTACTGGCCGATCGCGAGTGCACCGCGTGCGCTGCCGCCGCGCGGGAACAGCAGGAACTGTTGCGCCGCGTCGGTGCTGCTGCAGCCGGCCTGCTGCAACGCGGCGCCGTCGGCGTTCGAGCGATCGGCGATCGTCACGCACTTGCCGCTGGCCGCGCTGACCCAGCGGAAGCGGTTGCCCTGCACGCGCCACGGGCGAAAGCGCTGCGCGTTGGTGCCGTTGTCGGTCCACTGGTGGATGGCCGCGCCGTCGGCACCCGAGCTGCCCGACAGGTCGAACACCTGGCCGGTGCCGGCGTTCACGAGCTTCACGGTGCCGCCGGCCTGGGTTGTCAAGTCGAAGGCCTGCGTGAGGCCGGTGCCGCAGGTGGCCTGCTGGATGCGGCCGCCATCGGGCGCCGAGGGAACGGCATCGACGCACTTGCCGCTTTGCGCATTGACGAGCACGTAGCGGCCGGGCGCGATCACCGGCGGCGCGTCGCCGACCGCCTCGGCGGTCTCGCGGTTGAGGGCCGCATCGGAGGACGACCCGGCCGACGGGTTGCCGCCGCCGCAGGCGGCCAGCAGCAGCGAAACGGCCAAGGCGGCCGCGGTCGGCGTGGCGTGCAGCGTCGAATGAATGTGGCGCATGGGGATGTCCCTCTCCGATTCTTGTGCGCAGCGGCCGATCGGCCGCGCGTGTGTGAAACCGGTTCCATTCTTCCGCGCCGCCGTCCCGGCAGGCATCGCAATTGGCAAGCGTGTGAAAGCAGGCGTAAGGCAAGAGCGCGCTGGAGCTGCAGCCTCCCTCCCGTTCGGGCTGAGCCTGTCGAAGCCTTGGCACGATGCGCGCAGGCCCTTCGACAGGCTCAGGGCGAACGGCGGCTCCCAGTCCGAACGGGTTCCTTGACAGAGCCAAACTTGAGGTCGCAAATTGCGACCTCAAAAATCAGGGCGCCATCAGGAACCGCTCCACCACCGTCAACTGCTCCGGCACGTTCAACGCCGGCGCATGCCCGCAGCCCGGCACCGTCACCACCTGCGCGCGCGGGCCGCGCTGTCGCATCTGCTCGGCCACCTCGGGCAGCAGCAGGTCGGAGTGCTCGCCGCGCAGGCACAGCACCGGCAGCGTCAGCGTGTCCCACGCGTCCCACAGCCGGTAGTCGTCGTCGTGGTGGGTGAACTGCATCACCATCGCCGGGTCGTAGTGCGGCGTCACGCGGCCGTCGGGCAGGCGGCGCGTCGAGCTCTCGGTCAGGCGCCGCCACTGGCCGTCGCTCAGCCAGCCGTACGGTTGGTAGATCCTGCGGAAGTACTGCTCCAGCTCGCTCACCGTCTCGAAGGCGGCCGGCCGCCCCGCATAACCGCGGATGCGCGCGAGCGCCGGCTCGGCCAGCTCCGGGCCGTTGTCGTTCAGCACCAGCTTGCGGATGCGGCCGCGCAACGGCCCGGCCGCGGCCAGCGTGCCGATCGCGCCGCCCATTGACGTGCCCACCCAATGAAAGTCGTGCAACCCGAGCTGGTCGACCAGCGACACCGCCTGCTGCACGTAGAACGCCAGGCAGTACTCGCGCTCCGGATCGCGGCTCCACTCGCTCAGGCCGCGGCCGAGCGTGTCCGGGCAGATCACCCGGAACCGCTGCGACAGGTGCGCCGCCACCTCGTCCATGTCGCGGCAGGTGCGCGCGAGGCCGTGCCAGGCGATCACCGTCTCGGCACGGCCGGCGCCCCACTCGGTGTAGTGGAGCTCGCGGCCTTCGCAGGCCAGGTAGTGCGACGTGAAGGCCACCGTCTTCCCTAGTTCGGAACGGCAATCGACGTGCCGCTGAAACCGATCTGGTCCGCCATCAGCGGCGCGGCGCTGATCGCCGGCACGTTGCCCGCGGTGATCGCCGGTGCCGCACCCGGCACGCCGCCGCGCGGCGTCGCCCGCACCACCTGGCTGGGCGGCAGCGCGGTGCCGGTCTTCAGGTGCGCGTACATCGCGTCCATCGCCCGGTTGAAGTACACGTGCAGCGGCACGAAGCGCGTGTCGAAGCCGGCGAACGACAGGAAGCCGTCGAAGTGTTGCGCGTTCGTCACCTCGATGTAGCCCAGCTTGCCGGCCGCCTCCACCGTCTTGTTGAACGCGACATAGGCCCGCGCGTTGTTGTTGACCGGCACCAGCGCATCGCTGCGGCCCGCCACCACCAGCGCCGGCTTCGCGCGCAGGTTGCCGTTGACGACCACCTCGGCCATGCCGGCCTGCACCGCCGCCGCCTGCGCCGCGGTCGGGCGCGTCGACGACGCGGTGGCCGTCAGCGCCGCGCCGGTCTCGTCGACGCCGGTCACCAGCGCGCGCTGGCACAGCGCGTTGTCGAGGCCGAAGTCCTGCACGCCGGTCGACACCGAGGTTGCGGCCGACCACAGCTTCGCGCCGCCGACGGAGTCGTTGTAGACCACCGAGGCCGGCGACCCGTTGGCGGTGCCGTTGCCGGTCGCGAAGCTCGGCGCCTTGCTTGCCGCGAGGGCTGCGATCGGGTTGCCGCCGGCGTCCACCTGCGCGAAGCTCGCGTTGCACAGGTTGTCGGTCACCGAGAAGCGGCCGTACATCATCGGGTACATCGCCGACAGGATCGGCCCGTTGCCCAGCGCGTAGTGCGCGTTGTGCATCTGGTCGTTGTCGGCCGTCCAGCCGTAGGCGCGCAGCTTGTCCAATGCATCGGCCGATTGGGCCGCGGTGTCCGCGCCGGTCACCAGGCCCTTGGCTGCCAGGCCCGCGCAGCGCGCCGCGGCCTTGCCGGTCTGCGCGGTCGCCACCAGGTAGTTGAAGGTCGAGGTCTCGGCCATCGCCGCGCCTGCCGCCAGCGCGGCGCAGGGTTGGTAGACGTTGCCGTAGGTCGTGAAGTCGCCCAGCTTCTTGCCGTAGCCCGTGACCGCCGCACCGGCGAACTGCACGCCGTAGCCCGCGGTCGTCGGCAGCTCGGTCACCGGCTCGCCGGCGACCACGCCATCGATCAGGCCCGTGGTGTCGGCCTCGGCCGCACGCAGCACCGCCGCGCCGCCGTTCGACACCGAGCCGGCGATCACGATCGTGTTGGCCGCGGTGAACGGCAGCGGCGCGGCCGCATTGCCGAAGCGGTCGTTCAACGCATACAGCGCATAGGCGGCGGCCACCAGCGTGTCGCTGCCCCAGTCCTTCTCGGCGTTCTGCTGCGAGTGCGCCTGCTTCAGCGACAGCCGGTTCGGGAACAGCGCGTTGTACGTCGCACGAGCAGCGTCCGTCACCGCGGCGGCGAACGAGGCGGCCGCGCCGGCCGCAGCGCGCGTCGCGCGCGTGCCGTCGATGCGGGTCACCGTGTCGTCCGTCATGTCGTACAGCCCCATGCCCTTGCCTGCATCGGTCAGCGCGACCGCGCAGCCGTGCTTCAGGCCCCACTCGGCCGAGGTGGCGATCGCACCATACACACCGCGCGAACCGGACGACGGGCCGAGCACGAGGCAGGGCGCGCTCTGGTTGAAGGTGTCGGGGATCTGCACCGCGATCGCGACCCGCTTGGTGCCGGCTGCGTTGTCCAGCACCGCGACGTACTCGCGGCCCGGGATCAGCCCTTCGCCGGTCGTCGCCTGGCCGCTCACGTCGACGTTCGGGCCGTACAGCGTTCCGTAGCCGCCGCCGGCGCTGATGTCGACCAGGCCGCGGTAGTTGCTGAAGAGGGCGTTGCGGCGCAGCTCGGCGGCGGTCGGGTTCAGCGGATCGGCGTAGGTGGGTGCCGCGCCGCCGAGCCCGGACTTGCCGAGGCCGCCGGTCAGCAGGTCCTGCGTCGCGGCGGTGCTGCCGGCGCCGGTGCTGGTGGCGGGGTAGTCCGTCATCGACTGCTGCGTGACGTTGGCAGGCAGCGTGTTGACGGGCGGTGGCGTGTCGTCGTCGCTGCCGCAGCCGGCGAGGGCGACCGCAGACAGTCCGAGGGCGGCGAGCGTGATCCGGTGCAGGTTCATGGTTATGTCTCCTTCTGGGTGGGATGGTCGTGCCGGCGTGTCCGCATCGCGCGCAGCCGGCCCACGATCCCGTTCGGGAAGTGGTAGACCGACAGCACGAAGAGAACCCCGAGCCACAACAGCCAGCGCTCGGGCGAGATCAGCGTGGAAAGCAGCGGCACGCCGCCGACCAGCGGCGCCGCGAGCGCCATCAGGTTCTGCAGGTAGCTCTGCGCCAGCACGAACAGCAGGCTGCCGACGACCGCGCCGTACACGCTGCCCATGCCGCCGATCACGACGATCAGCAGCACGTCGAGCATGATCTCGAAGCTCAGCGAGGTGTCCGGACCGTTGTAGCGCAGCCAGAGCGCGAGCAGGCAGCCGGCGAGCGTCGCGAACAGCGCCGACAGCACGTTCGACAGCGTGCGGTACACCACCGTGCGGTAGCCGATGGCCTCGGCGCGGAAGTCGTTCTCGCGGATCGCCTGCAGCACGCGGCCGAACGGCGAATTGACGATGCGCAGCATCGCGAGCACCAGCGCGGTGGCGCAGGCGAACAGCAGGTAGTAGGCGGCGCGCCGGTCGCTCAACGCTTCGGGCAGCCGGAAGCTCAGCCCGTCTTCGCCGCCGGTCCACTCCGACAGCTGCGAGGCGAGCGTCAGGAAGGCCGAGGCCACCGCCAGCGTGATCATCGCGAAGAAGATCGCCTTCACGCGCAGGCTGAACAGGCCGATCACGAGCGACAGCACCAGCGACACCGCGAGCGCCGCCGCCACGCCCACCCCGAGCGCGCCCCAGCCCGGCCCGAGCCGCGTGCTGGCGATCGCGATGCCGTAGGCGCCGATGCCGAAGAACATCGTGTGCGCGAAGCTGACGATGCCGGTGTAGCCGAGCAGCAGGTCGAAGCTCGCGACCAGCACGATGAAGACCATCACCTTGGCCGCCACGTTCATCGCCTGCGTGCCGGGGAACACGAAGGGCGTCAGCGCCAGGCCCAGCACGATGGCGGCCAGCAGCAGCGCGAGCACGCGGCTGCGCGGCAGGTCGTGCGACAGCAGGCGATCCAGCAGGCGCGCGCTCATCGCGAACTCACCGGGTACAGCCCGCGCGGGCGCCACAGCAGCACCGCGACCATCAGGCCGATGTTCGAGAACAGCGCGACCTTCGGCCACAGGAAGCCGGTGTAGTTGGCCAGCAGCCCGACCAGCAGCGCGCCGACGAAGCAGCCAAGCGTCGAGCCCAGCCCGCCGATGATGATCACGATGAAGATCAGCACGTTCAGCTGCGCGCCGATCTGCGGTACCACGCCCTGCTGGTACAGCGCCCACAGCGAGCCGCCGAGCCCGGCCAGCGCCGAGCCGGCGACGAACACGCCGACGAACAGCGTGCGCACCGGGTAGCCGAGGCTCTCGACCATCTCGCGGTCCTGCACGCCGGCGCGCACCAGCAGGCCGAGCTTGGTGCGGTTCAGCGTGTAGAGCATCGCGGCCAGCACGACGGCGCCAAGCCCGGTGGCGAGCAGCCGGAATTTCTCGACCGACGCATCGCCGAGCGCCAGCACGCCGCGCAGCGCCTGCGGCAGCGACAGCGGGATCAGCGCCGGGCCCCAGATCGCCTTGATCAGCTCCTCGCCGATGATCATGCCGCCCATCGTGATCAGGATCTGCTTCAGGTGCTGGCCGTAGACCGGGCGCACCAGCACGCGCTCGAAGGCCCAGCCGAGCGCGGCGGCGAGCGCCATCGCGGCCAGCATCGCCGGGAACAGCGCGGCCAGGTTGAGCCACAGGCTGTCGGCGCCGGTCCAGTCGGCCAGGCCGCCGAGCACGCTGGTCGCGATGAAGGCGCCGAACGCGATGAACACGCCGTGGCCGAAGTTCAGCACGTCCATCAGGCCGAACACCAGCGTCAGGCCCGACGCGACGATGAAGACGATCATCCCCATCGCGAGGCCGGCGACGGTCAGCGTGAGCCAGCTCGACGACGAGCCGATCAGCGGCCAGGCCGCGAGCGCGAGCAGCGGCACCAGCGCGATCGGCACGAAGTCGAACGACGAGCGGGGCAGCGTGGTGCTCATGGGTGCACTCCCAGCGACAGGCCGAGCAGACGCTGCTGCAACGCGTCGTCGTCGGCGAGCTCGGCCATTGCGCCGCGGTGCACGATGCGGCCGCCGTCCATCACCGCGACACGGTCGCCGAGCGCGCGCGCCATCGCGAAGTTCTGCTCGACCAGCAGGATCGTCGTGCCCGTTGCCTTCATCTCGCGCAGCGCCGCGACCAGGTTCAGCACGATGGCCGGCGCGAGGCCCTTGCTCGGCTCGTCGATCAGCAGCAGCCGGCGCGGCTCGATCATCGCGCGCGCGATCGCGAGCATCTGCTTCTGCCCGCCCGACAGCGCGCCGGCCGGGTGCAGCCAGAACGTGCGCAGCGCCGGGAACAGGCCGCACAGCCAGTCGAGGCGCTGCGTGTCGATGTCGGCCAGCGAGCGGGCGCCGCGCGCGGCCAGCAGCAGGTTCTCGCGCACCGTCAGGTCGCCGAAGATGCCCATGTTCTCGGGCACGTAGGCGATGCCGCGCTGCGCGATGCGCGGCGTGCCGAGGCGCGTGATGTCGTCGCCGTCGAACGCGACGCGGCCGGCGGACGCCATCCACAGGCCCATGACCGTGCGCAGCGTGGTGGTCTTGCCGGCGCCGTTGCGGCCGAGCAGCATCGTCACCTGCCCGGTCGGCACGTCGAGATCGACGCCCTGCAGCAGGTGGTAGGCGCCGACGTGCGTGTGCACGCCTTCCAGCGTCAGGGCTGCGCTCATGCCGCCAGCCCCAGGTAGGCCTGCTGCACGATTGGCGACGCGATCACGAGCCCGGGCTCGCCGTCGGCGACGAGCTGCCCGTTGTGCAGCACGACGATGCGGTCGGCCAGTTCGCGCACCACGTCCATCTTGTGCTCGACCAGCAGGATCGTGCAGTCGGTGCGCGCCTTCAGCTGGCGGATCAGGTCCAGCACCACCGGCACCTCGTCGACGCTCATGCCGGCGGTCGGCTCGTCGAACATGAAGACGCTCGGCTCCAGCGCCATCAGCATCGCCACCTCCAGCTTGCGCTGGTCGCCATGCGGCAGGCTGCCAGCCGGTTGATCGGCCCGGGCTTCGAGGCGCACCTGCTCGAGCAGCTGCTGCGTGCGCTCGAGCACGCCGCGGTGGTCGCGCCACACCGACCACAGGTTCAGGCCGAGCCGTGCGCGCGATTGCACGACGAGCCGCACGTTCTCGCGCACCGGCAGGCCGGGGAACAACTGCGTCAGCTGGAAGGCCCGGCCGATGCCGCGCCGCGTGCGCGCGGCCGGGCCTTCGGCGGTGATGTCGGTGCCGTGCAGCAGCACGCGGCCGGCACTGGCGCGCAGCTGGCCGGAGATCAGGTTGAACCAGGTCGTCTTGCCGGCGCCGTTCGGCCCGACGATCGCGGTCAGCGTGCCGGGTTCGAAGCTGCAGCTGACGCGATCGACCGCGACGTGGCCGCCGAAGCGGATGGTGAGGTCCTGGGTCTCGAGCATCGCAGCGGTCAGGGGCAGGTGCCGATCACGTAGTAGTTCGTGCCGGTCATCTTCAGCGTCGTCGTGACGAAGAGATTCCACAGCCCCATGTTCTGGTTCGAGCCGTTGGCCAGCGCATAGCCGCCCTGCACGTGCGCGCGGTTGGCCGCGACGTGCGCGTAGTTGCTCGCGGTGGTGCAGGTGGCGGCCGGCGGTGCGCCGGTGGTGGTGCCGGTGGCCGCGCTGGACGACGGCCCTTCAATGCCGCTGCCGTCGACCGCCTTCACCGTCCATGAATAGGTGGTGCCGGCGGCGAGACCGGTGTCGGTGTAGCTCGTCGCGGTGACGAGGCTCGCGTTGACCTGGTTGCCGCCGCGGTACACGTTGTAGCCGCTCGCACCGCTGACGCTGCCCCAGCCGATCACCATGCTGCTCGCCGTGGCGCCCGAGGTGCCGACGCCGGTGGGTGCCGGCAGCCCGGACGGCGCCGAGCCGCTGCCCAGCGTCGTCATCATCGCGCGCACCGCGGCCATCTGCGGGCCGGATTTCTTCGCGTAGTTCGCGTTGTCATACCCCCACCAGTCCCAGCAGCTGTTGGTGGCCTGCGTGCTGGTCTGCGGGTAGAGCACCACGATGCCGTTGGTGTCGGCCCAGCGGTTGTAGCCGGTGTTGCGCACGTACTGCTGGCCGACCAGCGCGGTGTTCTGCTGGCAGCCGTGGAACACCACGTGCAGCTTGCACACGGCACCGGCGCTGCAGCTCTGCGGCACGTAGACCCAGCCGGTGGTGGCCATGCCGTGGCCGGTGATGAAGGCGGTCTGGTCGAACTCGGTGAAGGTGCCCGACAGCGTGCCGTTGTTGCGCGGGTTCAGCGTGCCGTGCAGCTGCTTCAGGATCTCGCCGGCGAGGTCGAAATCGCAGTCGTTGATGTAGGGCGACGCGGTCGTGGCGCAGCTGCTGCCGTAGTCGTCGGTGATCATCGCGTGGCCGGACGCGATGGTGTTCTTGTAGAAGAGGTTGGCCGCCGGCACGAAGCTCTGGTAGTACGTCTTCAGGTCGTTCATCACCGCGGGCTTGACGGTGTTGTCCGAGGTACCGGAGTAGAGGTAGACCTTCGAGTTGGCGAGGTTGGCCACCGGGTCGATCAGGCCGTTCGTGGCCCAGCTGTTGGTGGTGCTGACGAGGCTGCTGACCGGGATGGTGCTCGCGTGCGTCATGCAGCGGCCGGTCGCGTTGACGATCGATCCCTCGGCGCAGTAGTACGGCCCGCCGGCGACGATGCCGGCACCGCGCTTGAAGGTGGCCGAGTAGGCGACGTGCATCTGCACCGCCATGAAGCCGCCGGACGACAGGCCGGACACGCTGACCTCGGCGGGGTCGATCTGCAACTGCGGCAGCGGGGTGGCCTGGCAGGCCGCGGCACAGACGAAGGCGAGCGAGGCCGCAGCCCCGATCCTGGCGAACCGGTTCTTCAACATGGCGTCTCCTGGTTGTGGGGTGGACGTTGCTCAGCGCTTGTTGCGGATCGGCACGTCCATCTCGTCGGGCTTGATCTCGCGCACCAGCTCCGGCACGCCCCAGGCGAACGCCGGGTCGGCCTTGATGCGGAAGTGGTACATGCTCTGCATCGCCTGGTGATCCTCCTTGCGGAACACCATGCGGCCCTTGGGCGTCTCGAAGGCCATGCCTTCCATTGCGGCGATCAGCTTGTCGGCGGCCGTCGCGCCCTGCGTCTTCTTCAGCGCCTCGACGACCGCGATCGCCGCGCTCATGCCGCCGGCGGTGAAGAAATCCGGCGGTGCCTTGAACTGCTTGTAGTGGTTGGCCACCAGCCATTCATTGACCGGGTTCTTCGGGATGCCGAAGTAGTAGTACGTGGCGCCTTCCATGCCGGGGAAGTTCTTGTACGCGGCCATCGCCGGCAGGATGTTGCCGCCGGTCGCGATCTCGATGCCGTGGCGCTTCAGGTCGAGGTCAGCGATCTTGAACGGGTTGCCGGCCCCGGCCCAAAGGATCCAGATGATCTTGCGGCCGGGCTGGTCCTTCAGCTTGTCGATCAAGCGCTGCGCGCCGGCGGTGAAGTCGGTGGTGCTGGTCGGCAGGTACTCGCCGTCGATCAGCCTGGCCTTCTTGATCGACTCCTTGAAGGCCTTCACGCCGTCGCGGCCGAACGCGTAGTCCTGTGCGAGCGTGGTGATCGTGACGCCGGGCTTGTCGAGCGCGACCGCATTGGCGATCGCATCCTGCGAGCTGTTGCGGCCGGTGCGGAAGATGTAGCGGTTCCACTTGTCGCCGGTGATCGAATCGGCCACCGCGGGTTCGACCAGCAGCACCTTCTTGTACTCCTCGGCAACCGGCAGCAGCGCCAGCGCGACGCCCGACGACGACGGGCCGACCGCGATGTCGGCCTTGTCGTCGCCATAGGCCGCCGCGAGCTGGCTCTTGCCGACGTCGGGCTTGCCCTGGTCGTCGCGCTCGATCACCGTGAGCTTGCGGCCGGCCACCGTCATCGTGCCGCCGGTCGCGTAGTCGAGCCCCATCATGAAACCGGTCTGCGTCTGCTTGCCGTAGGCCTCGAGCGGGCCGGTCTTGCTGTAGACGTGGGCGATGCGGATGTCCTGGGTCTGCGCCTGCGCGCCGGTGGCGGCGATCAAGAGGCCGGCCAGGGCAAGGCAGGCCAGCAGCGCCATCGGGCGCTGTCGGGTCGCGGTCATGCTGTCTCCTGTTTTATTGGAATGGTGAAGCGCGTGCACCTGTACAGCGCAAGCGACGTGCCACATCGGGGCCATCGTGCGCCGCGGCGTTCAAGCCCTTGAGCGGCAAGGACTTTGTGCCGGCGTCTTCGGGTTGTCCCGCAGGCCGCGCCAGGCGGGCGTGAACGGAACGCGGACAGTGCGCACTGTCCGGACAGCAGGCAGAGTGGCTAGAACTTGCGCATGACCGCGAGTTGCGGGGAGGCCTCGGTGACCGTGGTGTCGAACGGGTGCGTCAGCATGCGCGACGACTTCAGGATGCGGCTCACGTAGCCCAGCGTCTCGGCATACGGCGGCACGCCGCGGTAGCGGTTCACCGCGCCTTCGCCGGCGTTGTAGGCCGCCGCCACCAGCGTCACGTCGCCACGGTAGTAGGCGAGCAGCCAGCGGATGTAAGCGAGCCCGCCGCGGATGTTCTGCGCCGGGTCGAACGGCCGCTTCACGTTGAAGCGGGCGGCGGTCTCGGGGATCAGCTGCATCAGGCCCTGCGCGTTCTTCGGCGACAGCGCGACCACGTCGAAGTTCGACTCGACCTGGATGAACGCGAGCGCGAGCTGCGGGTCGACGCGGTACTCCGGCGCGATGGTCTTCACCAAGTCGACGATGTACTTCGGGCCGTTGCTGCGCAGTTCGGCGGTAGGCGCGGCGGCCGCGGGCGTGGCCTGCACCGCGGCGGCCACCACCGGCGCGGGCGGGCGCATGCAGTCGGGAATGTCGATGCCGGGCTGGCCGACGCGTTCGAGCATGCGCACCGCCTGAGGCAGGCCCTGCTCGGCAGCGGCGTGGAAGAAGAACGACGCGGTGGCGTCGTTGCGGTCGATGCCGCGGCCGTTCGCGTACATCCACGCGAGGTTGTATTGCGATTCGGCATCGCCCTGGCGGGCGGCCTGGCAGTAGAGCTGCGCGGCGCGTGCCGGATCGCGCGGCACGCCTTCGCCGTTTTCGTAGGCGACGGCTTCGTCACGCGTCAGGCGGACCAGCAGGTCATCTGACGTGGATGCGTCCGGCTGCACCTGCACCTGCGCCTGCGCCTGCGCCGTGGCGGCGAGGCAACAGAGCAGCAGCAGGAGGGTGGACAGGCGCATCGGTCGAGCGAGAGGGAGTGGAGCCGAAACTTAACGGCCCCGCTCCCTGCCCACAACCGCCCAGCCAAGGGGGTGGAGCCCCCAATATCAGCGCACGGTGTAGCCGCGGCCATCCATGCAGGCCGCCACCGCGCGCTGGAAGACGGAGGCATCCGCCATTGCCGCCGGCTGCGTGGTCGCCCAGCGGTTGCATTCCTGGCGGTCCGCCTCGGTCTGCGCCGGGCTCTGTCCGGTGCGCGGGTAGAGGATCGGGTCCGGCTCGGGCTTGGGGGGCGGCGGGAGCGGTGTGGGCTGCGCGGCATCGGCGCCCGGCGGCGGTTCGACCACGGCGTAGCCACCCGGCGCGGTCGCGTAGTAGGCACCGTTGGCGTAGTAGTACGGCGCGCCGCCGATGTAGAGCGTGGTGTAGGCCGGCGGCAGCAGCGGCACGACGATGCCGAACGGCGGCGCGACGACGATGTAGCGCGGGCCCTGCGGGCGGAACCAGACGCCGCCTTGGTAGAAGTAGTTGCCCCCGTGGAACCCGATGCTGATGCTGCCGCCCGGCAACGCCGCGGCGACATACCCGCGCGACGGGTAGTAGTGGTCGTGGTGGTAGCGGTTGTCGAACTGCCAGTGCGGCGAGCGGTAGCCCGGGGCCGGCCCCGGGCGGCCGGGACCGCCGTGGCCGTGGCGCTCCTGGGCGGAAGCCACGCTGGCAAAGGCCGCCAACGCGATGGCGGCGACGGTGAAGGCGAGACGCTGGATGGTGATGCTCATCGAAATCTCCTGGACAGCTTCATCTTTGGATGCCGGCGTGTCGCTTGGATTTCAGGCGTGCAAAGAAACGTGTGGAGCGCCTATGCATGCGCTCGAAGCCTATGGAATCAACCGTCCGTCACTCTTGCTTCCGAGAAGACTCGTCGTCGACTGARGTGATAAGTCCATTGACGAGCACAGCAGCGACAAGGATGGCCGCAAGCATCCAGAAATTCAGCCCGGTGATCCACGCAGCGGCGCCAGCTATCGCCGAGCACACAGCGAGCATCGTCACGAAAATCTTTGGCTTGAACTGCAGCTTCATTTCGAACACTCGCATTGCGCCACGCCCAGACCACCGGCTGCACCCACTCCGCCACCGTAAGCATTCGTGCCGAGATTTGTCTTACCGGCAGACGCGCGCAGTTGAGCATCGGTTTTGCCAGCCGTTCGTATCACGCATGCCGCACGATCAAGAGCACTACAAGAATCACAAGCGCTGCGATGAGAACGAAGATGATCCAGGGCGGCGGCTTCGCACCCTTCTTCGTGAAACCAGTCCCGAATGACGGCATAGAAACTCCCTATTTTGTACAACTACACGCATCTGCCGGCCAAGCGAGCCCCGTCTCCCCCATGTCGGCAGAGTTAGCCACTATGAATTTTTAATTCCAAACCGAAGCTCGCGCAGCCACGAAATTAATGGCCCATTCAACGGTCCATAGAATTAAAATCGGGAGGGATTAACATTATTGACACTCTGCAGAGTCAATTTGAGGGGCGATGCCGCACTTGCCTCGCAGAATGAGTTGCCCTTTCTTTGAGCGCATAGACAGAATTCCATATACAGGCGAGTATGCAAAATCAACCGAAGATTTCTTCCATGTTTGCCGGATCACCCAGTAAGTTACTTCCTTCCCAAGGATCTCAGAAACCCTCTTCTCACGAAGCTCATACGCAGCGCCAAATTGAACCCAATGAGATAATTTCGGAAATGATTTTGGAACGGAGAATGAAAGAACGTCAGATGAGATACAAATGAAATCGCTTCCCAATGGACATCGATGCAGGTCATACCGCAGATCCAGCATGCGCACCTCACGTTCCTCTATGGAAAATACCGCCCCCTGTCCGCCAAATATATTCACATACTCCATTTTTTCCCCCTCGACCGCGACGGCCTCAGAAGCGAAAAAGGCAACCAAGAAACTTAATAGAAATTTCGTTACTCGCATACACACGCATCATCCATGAATTGATTCGCCCACCAATCTGCGTCTTTCTCTATCTTTGCCGTATAGGCATTATCTGAGAAGGCAGAGCCTCCGCCATAAGGATTGACAAGCTTGTTATTTGCGGGCATCAGATGCCGGAACTCATGCGCAAATGTCAGATGAGTCCCCGGGAAGCCTGAGCTAGGGGGATCAAAATACAGCTTACCAAAAATGGATGACTGCGATCCATATTTTGTAGTGGCGTAATTCTCCTTAGCGCGCCGAAGTGGATCATCTATATTCGGATCGATATATATTCTCCACTGATCAAATCTCCTCAGCATCGCACCACCATCCCCTTTACATATCTGAGTTATCTTAGCCCTCATCCAATTATTCGCCTCGAGCAAATCCTTGTATTTTTTTGCCCAAGCAACACCATCTTCGAAGGACTCGGGTCGACCAAATATCTGAGCCAATCCATTTGGGTCGATATATGAAATAGGCATGGACGAGACATAACCATAGGTATTAATTCCGCCAGCCAACCCAATCGGATCACTCTGGGGATAGCCTCCACGGAAGCTGTCATAGTATCGGAAGTAGTTGTACCAGAGCCCGCTCTCCGCATCCACATACTGCCCCGGGAAGCGCAGGTTCTGTGTAAAGCTTCCGAGACCATCTGGATTCGTCTCAGCCGCCGTCGTGCCGAACGGCTCGGCCAGCCAGCGCCAGCGCTTGGCGCCGTTCTGATCCACCACGATGCGCGGCGCGTTCAGGTGATCGGCGTGGATATAGAACACCAGCGGCGCAGCATTCGGACTGCTCGCGTTCGCCGGGTCCGGCATGAACATCGCCACCGGGATGTTGTCCAGCCACACGTATTCGCGCAGCGCCTTGCCGGTCTGGTCGTATTCGCCCAGCAACTGTCCTTCGAGGTCGTACACGAAGATCACCACCTCGCCCGTGCTCGTCACCTTGCGGATGCGGCGGCGCTCGGCGTCGTAGTCGTAGCTGCCGGTCACCCCCGCCTTGGTGATGCTCGCGATCGAGCCGTTCAGGCCGTAGGTTGCCGTGTAGTTCGTGCTGTCGCTGGTCGTGTTACCGGCGTTGTCGTAGCCGAAGCTGCGGGCCGGGTTCGTGATGCTCGTGAGCCGGTTGCTCGTCGCTTCGGTCGTGTAGGTGCTCGGGCTGCCGTTCAGGCTCACGCTCGTGCGGTTGCCGTTCGGGTCGTAGGCGATCGACCAGCTCGATGCCGACGTGATGATGCTGGTCAGCCGGCTGTTCTCGTCGTACGCGAAGCCCTGGTTCAGCGCCGGCTGCGGCGTGCCGTCGCTCGCCAGCAGATGCGTGAAGCCGGTGATGCGATCAGCGGCGTCGTAGCTCACGTCGCGCAGCACGTTGCCCAGCGGGTAGCGCACGATGCGGCCGTTCAGGTCGAACTGCCTCGTGTGATTCACCAGGCCGCTGGCCATGTGCCAGTCCCAGCCGCTCACCGGGCCGAAGGGTTCCCACTTCACGTTGCTGATCAGCGGGACGGGCGTGCTGCCTGCGTTCGCTGAGAGGCTCATGCCGATGAGCTCGCCGACATCGCGTGTGATCACCAGCACCCGGCCCGACGGGTAGGTGATCGTCATCAGGTCGCCGTGCGAGTAGGCGTACTTCACCGTCGTCACGACTGGCACCGTGTTCGCACCCGCCTTGGCGTTCACCGACTGCACGGACTCCGTGATCCGTCCCCGTGGGTCGTACTTGACGCGGGCGAAGCCGCTCGGATGGTCGGTGCGGCTCAGGCGGCCGATGCTATACGTGTAGTCGGGCCCGGTGAGGTCCCAGCTCCACGTGATGGTTTGGTTCGGCTGGCCGCTCTGCGTGTAGACGACGCTGGTCAGCCGCCCTTCGAGGTCGTAGGTGTAGGTCTCGGTGACGCCGCGGCTGTCGGTGCGGGTTTTCAGGCGCCGCGCTGCGTCGTAGGTGATGTTCGTGATGCCGGTATCCGGGCTGATCAACTGCGTCGCATCGCCGAAGCCGTTGCGCGGGTATTGCGTGATCAGGCTGCGCGGGTCGGTGACCTTTGTCGGTCTTCCTCCTCCGTCGTATTCGACCGCGGTCTTGCCGTTCTTCGGATCGGTCAGCTCGTTCACGCGGTACTGCGCGTCGTAGCTCGCCTTGTTCTGCAGGTTCAGGCTGCTCGGGGCCTTGGTCACCTTGGTGGGATTGCCCTCGGCGTCGTACTCATAGGTCGTTATCGGCGTTGGCGACACCGGCGGGGGCGGCACCTGGGCCATCGCCGCGTGGGTCAGCAAGGCCGCTGCAGCGGCGGCGGTCAGGTTGTGCTTCATCGTCTTCTTCATGTTCTCACTCCTTGCCGTTGCTCTGCTGCGCACGGCCCAGTACGTCCATCACCCGTGCCAGGCCACGCTTGAGCGCACCTGCCGGATCCTTCACGTGCTGGTCGGTCTGGTTGCCGGCGTTGTCGAGCACGTAGTCGATGCGGTTGGCCTTGTTGTCGTAGGCTGCCACCCGCCGATGCGCGTCGTCGTAGTCGAAGCCCACCCAGGTGCCGTTGTCGAAGATCACCTTCTTCAACTGACCCGCTGCGTCGTACGCGTACGTCGTCGTCTCGCCACCGACCGTGTTCGTCAGCAGGCGCTGCCGCAGGTCATAGG